>NZ_JBHNZD010000016.1:0-132197 GCF_054960375.1 Alteromonas sp. G4i35
AAGCCCCAAACATGGGGCTTTTTTTATATGTGGTTAGTGAAGCTTCAGCTTAGGGCTGATGGCCTGACTTAACTTCTTCACAAGGAGCTTTAGAGCACCTTTAATTTTTCCGTGTACCGCAAACTGATGCATATTATACAAAGAAACGTACACCAACTTAGCTAGACGCCCTTCAATGAACATACTGCTGTTTGACAGTGACCCCATTAAGCTTCCAACAGTGCTGTATTTACTTAAGTGAACCAAGGATCCATAGTCCTTGTAAGTAAAATCTTTCGTGTCTTTTTGAGTAAATAACGACGTTATATTATGCGCAACAATATCCGCCATTTGGTGGGCAGACTGCGCTCGAGGCGGCACCCACTTCCCATTTTCCTGCTGGAAACCACAGCAATCACCTAACACCCAAATATTCTTATGAGATGAACTGCGAAGCTGCTTATCAACAAGAATTTGATTAGCTCTGTTCGTTTCAAAAAGCGCAAGCTTTGTTATGAAGTCCGGTGCTTTCACCCCCGCAGCCCACACCATTAAATCAGCGTCAATTCGACCACCGTCTTTTGTGATCAGCCCTTTCGCGTCGGCTTCTGCCACCATGGTTTGCTCTTTAATGTCTACGCCCAACTTATGCAGCGCTTTTCTTGCAGAGTTTGCTATACGCTCAGGTAGCGCAGGCAATATACGCTCTCCCGCTTCTACGATCGTAATCTTAAGACGAGAAGCTGACATGTCTGGCATTCCGTAAGCCTTGGACAAATTCGCCACATGGTGAAGTTGAGCGGCTAGCTCAGTACCTGTTGCTCCTGCCCCGACAATAGCGACATCAATTCTAGCGTCTTTATCTTCTTGCTGATTGATGCGGATTAACTGATTAAGAAGCGCTCTGTGAAAACGTTCAGCTTGCTTTAACGAGTCAAGAAAGTAGCAATGCTCAGCAACGCCAGGTGTGCCAAAGTCGTTACTCACGCTGCCAACCGCCAGCACTAACTGGTCATAATGAATCTCGCGTTCAGGCAAAACCTGTGTCCCTTCTTCATCGATTAAAGGCGACAAGGTTATGGTTTGCGCTTGCGCGTTAAGCGAGCACATTTCACCTAATTGAAAGCGGTAGTGGTGAGCTGCAGCGTGGATGGCGTAGTCCACACCGTCTGAATGCTTATCAATTACACCGGCGGCCACTTCGTGTAATAGCGGCTTCCAGATATGGGTTCGACTGCGGTCGACGAGGGTAATTTCGGCTTGTTTCTTTCTCCCGAGGGTGCGGCTTAAGCGACTGGCTAATTCAAGACCACCAGCACCGCCACCAACAATTACTATTTTTTGCATGGGTTTACCTATTAACAATCATTCCACGTATGTCGCCTGACCTTTCCAAGCGCTATACATGGCGTGACTGAGACCCATGCTGATGCCTACAGACTACGCCTGATGCCGCTGGGGTACAAGCAAATCACGGCAATAGTCTGTATTTTCAAGATTAATAATTATCTATTACGGCTACTTATTTGAATCTATAACGTGAACGATGCCGTTATCATGAAGTTTCGAGGCCGCCCAGGAAAGTAGCGAGGGCCTGTGAAGCTAGTAAAATCGGCGCGTTCAGCGTAGTCCGTATCAAATACATTGTTAACCCGCGCATACAATGTAACGTCTTCGTTCACGCTGTAGCGTACGCGCGCATGTACCAAGTCATGCCCCTCGTACTCGTTGAGATTTTCAGCGTCGGTGAAATAGCTCGAAACATGCTGCCACTCTAGCCGCGTTTGTACTTTGCTCGACATCTCAAAGCTTAAACGAGCGTTAAACTGAAGCTTTGGCGCAGTATCAATATCATTACCTTTAATGTCTTGTTCACCTGAGAGCTGACTGTGCTCGTAGGTATGCTTTGCGTATGTACCAGCAAAATCTAAGCGCAGTACATCGCTTAACGGTTGGTCAAAAGTAAGCTCTACGCCTCTATGCCACGTTTCGCCGTTGCTTACGTTGAAAAAGTCGCTGTTGCGGTAAATCACATTATCTTTTTGTAGGCTGTAAAGGCTAAGCGTATAGCTGCCGTCAAATAGTGTTCCTGTAACGCCCATCTCGATATTATCGGCCGTTACCGAGTCAAGATCAGTAACAGTCTGTGCACGCTGCAAACGATACAGCTCTGTTGCCTGAGGCGCGCGATAGCCTCTTGCGATGCCGCCAAACAACTGGGTTTGAGGGTTAAGTTGATAACGAAGTGAAAGCTTCGGACTAAAGTTATCAAAATCATTTTCGCTGTCTGCTGGTCTGGAATATCTGCAGCCGCCAAAACCGCACTGCGTGCCATCCTCGCGAACACGACCAACATTCATATTGTTGGTGTAGTCGTATTGCATAGACTCAAAGCGCCCGCCGACAGAAATAGTCCAACGCTCAGCTTGCCAATTGAAGGTAAAGAAAGGCGCAAATAGCGTGGCATCTACATCATAATCATAGTGCTTTCCTACAGGTATGGTTTCAACCAAAAAGGCTGACCCTTCTGTGGCGCTGTCTTGTGACTGGGTTAATTCACCTTCTGTGTATTCTGCGTCTAATCCTATATCTGCACTTAGGCTGTCATTAATGACGTAATGGAACTGAGACAGCACACCAACGCCTTTTTGAGCATTCGTTTCAAGGGGTTTGCCAGGTAAAAAATGCATACGGAAGCGCATGTCCTGGTTGCGTACGTAAGGTGTAATCGACAGTGCATGACCTCCGCTAAAGCTAGTATCGAACTTGCTCCATAGTCTAAAACTTTCTGCTTTTCGAAACGCTTCGGGGTTTGGGTTGCTTTTGGCTATTTGTGTATTTTTGTAGCTTTCAAACCCTTCTATGTAGCCGGCAGTTTCTTGGTCTAAATGGGTATAGGTAAGGCCGCTCGTGATAACCGAGTTATCCCACTCCAGCCTGTGGCGAAGCGAGACTTTCTCTTGGTCAACGCCCTCTTCATCTCGATATCCTGTATCTCTGGTAACACTGGCGGCGATACCCACGCCACTATGACCAAAGTCTTTCCCTTCTTTAAGCTTTACGCGATGAAACCCATAAGACCCGTAATCAACGCTAAGCTCCCCGTCGCCTTGGGTTGTGTCAGGGGTAATCACATTAATCACACCATGTATCGCATTAGAGCCATAAAGCGCTGACGCAGGGCCTTTTATCACGTCAATACGCTGTGCAATTTCACCGTGTGCTTCAAACAGCTCGTTAATATTGCAAAAACCTGCTGCGCGCAACGCAATACCATCTTCTGCTGCTAAAATTCCGCCGCACGCGCCAGCGCCGGTTAACACTGGCGAACGAAGGGCAGGTAAATACTCTTGCCCATTGCCCCGCTGTACGCCGGCACCCGCAATGTAATTCAGCGACTCTTGGATATGTTGAAATGAAAGCAGCGAAAGCGTTTCTTCTGAAATAGACGACACTGCATAACCGGAAGCATTCATATTTCCCAGTATACGAGAAGACGTGGTTTCAATTCTTTCTATTTCATTGGTTTGTTGAGCGATGGCTGCATGCGATAGCAGAGACACAGCTAGCAACGACAGAGGAAAGCTTGGGGCAAAGCGCATTATCTATCCTTATGATGACAAAATGTTTTTTTAGCAACTGATGCTAGGGCCTGTTGACCTTTGGTGTACGAATTTTGGTCTAAATGGAAGCCTTTTAATCGCGAAACAGTCCTGCAAGCCTAGCGGGCTAAGTTAAAGGACTGTGACAAAGAGTAAAAGGCTTCCATAACGACCCCTTCGGGCAGCGCCTTTGTGCCATCTATACTGCGTTGAATGTTCTCGATTTAGAACCACTAAACCGTCAAACATTCGCCTTGTCTAGATGGCACACAGACCGCTGCAAAAATGTACAACAAAGGTCAACAGGCCCTAGTGTATCGTTAATTTAGGCAAGAATGGGTTAAAACTCGCTAAACTGTTGCGGCATTTTGACAATTACGTCATATCTCTGATTTAAGCGTTGGCGTAGACTTTGCAGTTCGCAGACTTTACTGTCACAACACAAGTCTTAGTTTTATACACTATTTCTAATTTACGTGTATCTAACGCATATAGACTGGCAGTACGTTAGTAGATTGCAGCAATGGGTTAACCACTCTTTGCCTGAAGTAAGAAAACCAAACTTTGTTCGCTGGAGGAACCATTGGACACACTTATTCCTAGTCTTTCACAGCTTATCGAATTCGCTGTTGCCCCCGTATTTTTACTTACCGGTATTGCGGGCTTCCTCAATGTTATGTCGTCTCGGCTGGGCCGAATATCAGACAGGGTGAGGGTGGCGGAAAGACAGATTCATACTCTATCAGACCCGCATATTGTCGATCGCTCAAAGAAAGAAATTAAGGTGCTATGGCGCAGGGTAAAAGTGATTAACTGGGCGATTGGGCTGTGTGTCGCCGCTGGACTGATGGTGTGTACCGTCATTATGGCGCTGTTTTCTGGGTCGCTGTGGGTTGTCGATTTGAAAACACCTGTCATCGTGTTGTTCATACTGGCTATGATGTTTCTAATCAGTGCGCTTATTGTCTTTCTGGTTGAAGTAAAACTTGCGACTAACACCATAAATATGGTCAGAACCATTCGCTAGTCCCACCACGTCAACGGTTTGCTCGCTGGCGTTCAGTTGATAGCGTTAGAAGCACCTAAGAAAGGCGGATAGCGCGTAATGTTTACCTTCTCTATCCGCCTACTTATTTTTAGGCTGTCGCGATTGGCTTAGTTTTGAAACTAACATTCATATGCAAAGAAGCAACGTTGCCTCAATGTTTGCCATACTATCGACTACTCGTCCTCAGCGAGTGTATCTAATACAGAAAACAGAACGTTAGCGCCAATTCGCGACACTTCTTGGTCGTACTTGTTCTCAACGTTAACGCCTTCTTGACCGCCAGCCAAATCACTAATAGCTCGAACAATAATCCAGTCAACGTCGTTAACGGTACATACTTGACCTATTGCGGCTGACTCCATCTCAGTTACTTCGGCATTGAACACGTCTCTTGTCCACTTTCGATACTCGCGGTTATCCATAAAGACAGACCCGGTAATACCATTTCCGCCTACAAAGAGCTCGGCATCGCGCTCTCCAAGCACACGCTGCGTTGGCATAGTGCTCATAGCTTGTTTCGCCGCAGTTAAAAGGCGTGGTGTCGCGCTGAAATAGGCGGTGTCTTGTGGTTTATCCATCCCTTCTTTCACAATAAGCACTTCGTCAGGGTGAATGAAGTGAAAGGGCTTATATTTTGGTGTGTGAGGATCTTTAGCGCGGCGTTCATCTTGCTCTTCGATGAACTTTGCATAATATTCAGGAAGTATGTATTCGCCCGGCGCATTTGGGTCTTCATTGGTGTACACGCTTTCATCATGATAATACCAACGCGCGGGAACAATTACGTCACCCGGTTGCCATTTTGGGTTAACCGCTCCCGCAATCCCCATGTAAACCACCTGCTTAACCGGAAAGTAATCAAGCGCCATCTGCATAGTCATTGCAGCGTTGGCAATACTCATTCCGGTAGCAAATATCAAAATTGGCTCGTCGTGATAGGTACCAATGCGATATGTAACGCCCTTAATTGTTGTGGTGGTATGAATGGATGCATTGGGGTCTTGTTCAATACGATTAAGAATACCCTGCATTTCTGGTGCATACGCCACGGTGACTGCAGTAAATGCCGGTTGTGAAAACGCGGCGGGTCCATATGAGGAGTTAACGGACGTTTGGGTAGAAGCACATCCGCCCACCCACGACGTGGAGAGCACAACGATAATCATCAAAGTAAATCGTTTCATTCGCGATTCTCAGCTGCATAGTTAGTGAATAATTAAACTAGCACTTTAATCAAATAAAGAAACGCTGCATTTCAATAATTTACTATTTAAAAACAGAAAGAAAACATCTTTAAAACAAGGTGAACTCTCTTGTTACTTTTAGCTACTAATGCAATGGGGCTGCATAACGTTTCTAATGTAAGCATTGCGTAAAGACCCGCTTCAAAAGCGTTCATCAACGTTAAAATACGGTAGAATTCGACCATTTCCGTCGTTAATTTGCTACAAATGAACAGTCAAAATGCTGCGGCCAATAAAAAGGATTAACCAAGCGCCATGAACACTAAATTACTTCGCTCTCTTCAGGTTTTTGTTGCAGTAACTGATAGCGGCAGCATGAGTGTAGCCGCCCGAGAGCTTCACATGACTGTCTCAGCTATTAGCCAGCAGTTAAGAAAGCTAGAGCATGATATCGGCCTTAGCCTTTTTAATCGAAACACCCGAAGCTTGAGCCTAACGGAAGCAGGCCGAATCTACTACGAAACCAGTAAGCAAATGCTGCAAACAGCAGAACTCGCCCAGCAGAAAATTGAAAGTCTACAGGACGATCCCACTGGTAAAATAAATATCATCGCACCTGAGGGGTTTGGCGGAGGACTGTTAAGCGAGCCGCTGAAAAAGCTTTGTGAAGAGTTTCCTAAAATAACAATTTCTTTAACCGTGACTGACGAGCCTAAAGACATTATCGCTTCTAGTGCAGATCTTGTTCTTTGTTTCGCCCCGGTTTCCGATACCAACTTCAGCAGCTTAGTACTCGCGACGTGGAAGCGTATTTTGTGTGTCTCTGCAGACCATCCACTTGCTAGCGAAACGCTTACTTCACCTGACGCACTTAGTGCACATGCATATATTGCTCACAGGCATATCGACGACTATGTGATGAAACATGCAGACGGGGGCGAGTATGAACTGGATACTCAACGCATTGACGTGAACTCTATGCAGACGCTCATTAAGCTTACCCAAGATAGTGTTGGCTACGCTGTTCTACCGGAGCCTGAAGTGAGACATCTATTAAAGTCTAGTGAAATGAAACAGCTCTTTACCGACTGGCAACTACCTGATTACACAGTATATGCGGTAACCCCAAAGCGCGAGCTAATGCCTGCAAAAATCGGCGCAGCAATTACATGTCTGCAAGATTTATTTGCGCAAATTTAGTCGTTAAACAGCGCACAAGAACCCCATCGCACATAAAAAATGCGACGTTATACCAGTGTACATAGGTCATTACCAAAAAGGCAGCGTAAATACGCTGCCTTTCTTATTTGACTTGGCTTCTTTGAAATTAGAAGCGAGTGTTCATTTGAACACTTAGAATGTGCGCTGTAGCTGACTGTGTGCCAGAGAAGTTAGTAGTAAAGTCAGTACCAGGAAGAACATTGCTTAGAATCGTTCTATCTTTGTCGATATTCGCTTCACGGCCATCAATGAATACGTAAGCCACGTCAATTGATGTATCTTCGCTTACCGTGTAAGTCATACCACCAGAGAACCAATGACGATCTGTATCTGGGATACTAAGTGAGCGGTTTTCTACCGATACCACACCGTCATCATAAGCATAGCCAGCACGAAGGGTAATTTCATCGTTTAGGATGTAAGTTACACCAAGCGCTGCACGCCATGAGTCGTCGAAATTCTCTTCTTTAATTAGGAAATCGATGCCGTCTTCTAGGTTAGCTTCAAGCTTCTCAAACGTACTCCAGTCAGTGAAAGTAACACTTGCTTGTACAGACCACTGATTGTCAATTTTTTGATCAATCGCTAGCTCTGTAATCGCAGCAAGGTTCAAATCTAGACTACCAGGCTGGTTTAAGTTGATAGGAAACACTGGCGTCTCTGAAGATACCGCGCCTTCAAGTTCTAGTTTCGTTTCTGCACGGTATGAAAGCGCAACATTAGTCATATCAGTTGGTTGCCAGAAAATACCAGCGTTCCAACCATAGCCCCAATCGTCACCTTCCATGCTAAACAGTGAATTGCCAGGAGTAAGCGTAGGCAATGTAATACCTAATGCTTCTGCTGTTGGCGCTAGGCCTGCAACAGTGCCCGCTAGCGTGTTTGATACACCAGAACCAATTTCAGCTTCAGCGTAAGTGATGTTTAAACCAAAACCTACCATAAGCTGCTTATTCACTTTATAAGATACAGCAGGGTTTAGGGTAACCGTTTTTACTTCAGCTGTGTCAGCAAAATGCAGCGCACCAAAATCATCAGAGTAATCTGAACGAAGACCGTAGGTTGTGAATACACCTACACCAGCAGATAGCTTTTCATTAATTGGGCTTACATAAAAGAATCCTGGAACAAAAGCAGTATCTGCAATGTTGTCTTCTGCTGCTGGCATAGGTTGGCCAACTGGGGCTTCGCCTAACGCATAGCTAACAACACCATCGATATCTACGTTCGGATCGATAAAGCTTACTGATGCACTGAACTCAGCTTCTTTAAATACACCAATCGCTGCAGGGTTAGTTGCTAAAATGGAGGCATTCTCTGGCTTAGCCGCTTGACCAGCCATGGCACGGCCTAGACCGTTTGCACTGTGTTCATTAACCTGGAAACCAGCTGCCAGCGCAGAAGAAGAGGCTAAGGTAGCAAGCGCTAAGCAAACTGAGGCACGTAAAGAAAACTGTTGCTTCATAAGATACTCATTGTAAAAGGGGAAAATTGCATCGGGCATTCTACGGATCTGAGTACTTTTGTTCAATGCAAGTAAACGCCATTTACGCACTTTTATCGCATTTTTTACAATTATAGCTACAACTTCGACGCATTTATAAGCAACTTTGATAAAACGGCGTTAACGAAAGATCTCAATATTGTTAACACTATTTTAATTAACTATCACTAACACCTATTGGAAATGCAAAAAGGTTTCACTCAAATTTATAAACAGGCTGTGTTATAGGTTGTGTTTATGTCTATAACCCCCACCCTATTTTAAACAGCGCAAATGCAACCGTGTTTAGCGACGCGCTTTTACATTCGATAAGACGTCGACCATTTGTGCTTGTAACAGGAGGACACCATGTCAACATACAAAGCAATTACACTCGTTAATCGCCCCCATGACAGAAAAATTGGGCCACATTTATTTGAAAGCAAAGAGCTCGAAGTTCCCACGCCTAAAGACGGTCAAATTTTGATAAAGCAAACTCACATGTCTTTAGACCCTGCGATGTTAGGTTGGATGAGTGAAGACAGAGAGAGTTATATTCCACCTGTGGAGCTTGGCGATGTAATGCGCTCAAGCGGTGTGGGCGAAGTGGTTGAGTCTAACAACCCTAATTTTTCGGTTGGCGACAAAGTTATGGGAATGACTGGCTGGAGTGAATATGTGCTCAGTGACGGTTCTGGTTTTAACAAACTTCAGCCTGGCATTACTGAGGAAATGGCCCTTTGTGTTTTTGCACTACCAGGCCTAACGGCCACAACAGGTTTATATAACTTTGGCGAGCCCAAAGAAGGTGAGACACTTATTGTTACGGGTGCAGCAGGTTCTGTAGGCTCAATTGTAGGTCAGCTTGCTAAAGCAGACGGGCTGCGTGTAATTGGCGTAGTAGGAAGCGAAGACAAAGCCGATTGGATTGTTAACGAGCTTGGGTTTGATGGCGCTATAAACTACAAAACCGACAATTTAGAAGAAAAGTTAGTCGAACTAACACCAAATAAAATAGACGTCTTCTTTGAAAATACGGGCGGTCCTATTCAGCAGCACATTTTTAACAGAATGAATGCCCATGGCCGAATTGTGGTATGTGGAATGATTTCCGATTACCAGTCTGAAGAGCCGTCACCGGGCCCGAACTGGATCCCGCTGATTAAAAAGCGAATTAACATTCGCGGTTTTGCTATGCCTGATCACTGGGGTGAAATTCCACAACTACTGCAAAAGCTTTCGCCTTATGTTCAACAAGGTAAAATCAAGTACCGTGCACACACTGTGGAAGGCTTAGAGAACGCCGAGAAGGGACTAAATATGTTGTTTGAAGGCAAGAACACCGGCAAGATGATTGTGAAGCTGTAAGCCAATCGTGAAAAAGCGCAGTGTTATTCTAAGCACTGCGCCTGATTTAATACAAACTGGGCTTTGCCTTTTTCTTTTGCTTCGTAAAGTGCTTTATCTGCTTCGTCAATAAGGCAATCGATTGACATGTTCTCGGCCGACTTGGCAAACACCACACCAATGGAACAACTCATTAAAGGATGCTTTGCATCTTGTGCATGTTCTAGTGCTGCTTCTGTCCACTTATTCAAAAGTGCATCACAGTGCTTCTCAACTTGTTCTTTCTGAATGTCGCTCAATACAACAATAAACTCTTCCCCACCGTACCGACCTAATATGTCTGTCTCTCGCTTAAAGACCTGCTTCATAATGCGGGCTTGTATTTTTATGGCTTCATCCCCCTGCTGATGACCAAAACAGTCGTTATATTTTTTAAAGTCGTCTAAGTCGAGCATCATCACGGCCATCGACACTTTATGACGCTTACTCAACGCCAACAGTTTTTCACTCTGCTCTCGTAACGCACGCCGATTCAATAAATCAGATAAGGGGTCAAATTTGCTAAGTTTAAGTAGCCTGTCATTGGTTTCTTTTAACATGCGTACGCTGCGATCTAACCGATAACGGGCATAGACACAAATAAACAAAGACCCAGATACAAATGCCATTGAAATTGGAACTCTGTCACCATAAACCGGCGCAACCCACATTAACCCCAAAAAACCCAGAATGTTGATGACGTTGGCTGCTAGCGCTAATTTAAAGGCAATGCCCAGCGCAAACACACAGAAGAAAGCATATAAAATGGTGCCCTCGTAGGGGAAAATGAAGCTGTGCTCTTCCCAGCAAACCCATATTAACCAGTAGTTGCTGTAAGAAAGCGCAATAAGTAACCCTGCGAAAATGTAGGCTCGATGCTGAATGAACCTGCGCCAGAAGGAGAGTACAACAACGACGAGTATAATAGGGAATTGAAGAAGTAAGCGATCGAATATGTACAGCTCGTACATGCTGCTTGGTAGTAGCATCAAGTCAGCAGCCATAAAGGCAAGCACAAGTACAGCACCAATGATCAGCGCAATTCTCAGCCGAAGTAGCTCGCGGGGTTTATTGATTTGCACACGCCACCTTAAGCAATAAGTTACTGTTAAAGCATTTATATATTAGCCCATGGTGAAATCACCCACGGGCTCTTACAACTTCAAATTACTGAGGCTGCATCACTTTAACTATTATCAGTGACTTCTTGATTAAGCGCCAGTTTTGACAAACTTTCTTGCAGTGCCTCAACGGTGACAGGTTTGGTAACGATGTCGTCCATCCCTGCTTCTTTAAATGACACGTGCCGCTCTTTGAATGCTTCGGCGGTAAGTCCTATAACTGGGGTTTTGCTAAGCTCTCCATCAAGCTTTCGAATGCGTTTTGTCGCTTCAATGCCGTCCATCACTGGCATGTGCACATCCATGAAAACAACATCAATACCGCCCTCTTCTACTCGTGCAGCGGCTTTCAGTCCATTATCAACGTGCTCAACATCACATTTCAGCTGTTCTAAGAGTGCCTGTGCTACCACAGCATTAATGGCATTATCTTCAGCCAACAGAACTTTAATACCTTCTGGTAAGCTAGCGCGCTCTGCTTGTCGCGCGGAATCCGAATCGGCCGACGACTCCACCACGCGACGACTCTGCACCTTGGCGGTAACGGTGAAACATGAACCTTCACCTACTTTGCTCACCACCTTAATATCACCACCTAATATTTGTGCAAGCTGCTTTGCAATAGCAAGACCTAGCCCAGTGCCACCGTATTTACGCGTAATTGATGAATCGGACTGCGTAAACTTATCAAAAATATGCTCGAGTCTGTCTGGCTCAATACCAATACCGGTATCTTTAACCGCAATTACCAAATGGTTCTCGCTCACGGTATCCTGGGAAGGCTGTTTGAGCTTGGCGGAAATAGTCACAGTGCCCTTATGAGTAAACTTAATTGCGTTACTCACCAAGTTAATGATTATCTGGCGTAACTTCGTAATATCACTGGTTACTGCCACCGATTCCATGTTCTTACTTTTGTAAACCAAACGCGTACTATTGGCGCTGGCATTGGTACCCAGTAGCGTAATAAGGTCATTCAGCATTGCGTCAAGATCGAACTCTGTAACGTCAACCTCTGACATACCTGATTCAATTTTTGAAAGATCCAGAACATCGTTGATAACGGTCGCTAGAATAGACGCCGATGATTTCAAATCGCTGGCATACTGATGCTGTTTATCCGACAGTTGCGTATCAAGAAGTAGCGTTGCTAATCCCTGAATACCGTTCAGTGGGGTGCGAATTTCGTGACTCATTACCGCAAGAAAATCCGTTTTTGCGCGGTTTGCTTGCTGAGCTTGAGCAACGTACTGTTCTATTTCACCAGACATTGCCTCAACGTCTCGCGCTAAACTACCTAACTCGTCGTTTTGCTGTAAGTCTATACTGACCTTCTTATGGTCAACCGCAATGCGACTTGCTGCTGATTTTATTTTTTCGATAGGAGAAACAACAAACACCTGTGTAACTCTTCCCATAAGCAAACTGACAATAACGACAGCAAATAGCGTCACTAATGACGTTAGCCACGCAATAGTAGATAGGGAAGATTGCAGTGCGTCAGCAGGCTGTAATACGGTAACTTTCCAATTCCATGGCGCAAATTCTGCACACGCAAATAACACGTCAGCATCGTTAATATTCGACTCACCAAAGGCGACCTTACGACTGGCAATGGTTGCGATTGTCGCATCTTCGACATTAGGAACCACAGTGTGCTCCATCGTACTAAACACCACAGTATCGGCACTCTTGTCACTGATCGCAAAGTGGCGGTCGGTGGCTTGCTGCAACGACTTTAGCTCTTCAAACACTTCCTTTTGATAGGCCTCGCGAAACACAGGCACATTCTCTAGGCCCGACTCAATAAGCAGTTCACGTCTTTCGTCAATGATCTCTAAAACGTTTAATGTAAGCGTCTGAGTGAGGAGCTGATATTCTCTTTCGCGTACTGAATCGTACGCCGTCAAATAAGCCCAATACCCAGTAAGTGCCATACCAATTAATAAAATTGGAATGTAGATAACCAGCAGTTTCGATTTAATCCGCATACTTACTTCTAATTAGGCCTTATTGATACACATGTTTTTTCGACAGCTTCATGTAGTTTGAAGGAATGGGCAACTGCAGTTTGATTGCCGTAGACACATTTACCGCTACAGTGTACGTATCCATTTTATCAACGGGAATGTCCCTCGCCGATTTTTTCTCAAGAATTAGCTTGGCTTTTCTTGCAGCTGATTTGCCAATACTCGCTGGCTCAGATACTACGCCAAGAAGCGCCCCTTCTTTCACAGAGGAAATGCTTTCTGCGAATAAAGGAAGCAGTCCCGTAGCTTCTTTTACCTTCGTTACTAAGCCATTCGATTCCGCGAGCGGCCCAGATGAAAGCCAGTAACCATCCAGCTCGTTTGTTTTTTGCTGCAAGCTGTTGATGATGCTGTCAGTCATTTCAACCAGTCCATCATCGCCTTCTATATACGGTGTACTAACAGCAACAAGATTTATGTTCTCGTAGTCACCATTCAGTGCCAGAAGTTGATTAACCAAGTTACTTGACGATGGGTATGTAGAATGGACTAGACCTATGGTAAAAAGCGATGAGGGCTTAGACGCTCTGAGCACGCCCTCTAACATATCTAGCTTCACCTTTGCGTCTAGCACGTGTGACTCGCCCGTCATGTTGCGGTCACTAACCGCACCAATAGCAGAAACTATTCCTTCTTCAACCGGTGCTGAGACCGCCATAAACAGCTTAGGTACATCAACAAACGCTTCAGACGCATTCAGCGCTCTGGTGGCAAGGGTCGCCACCGATACAATAAGGTCAGGCGCTGGGTTTTGTGCAAGCTCGGTAAGTATCTCCTTAGCACGAACTTCAGAGCCTTCGGCGTTATACGATGTTACGTTAATCTCGTGATCGGGCATAATCCGCGCAAGTTCCTTTTCGAACTCGGCCCGCGAATCAGCGACAATTGGAACAGGCAGTGTTTCAAGAACAATTAGGTCCAGGGTTTCTTTCGCAAAAGCAGCACTAGCGCCCCACATCAAAGAAGATAAAGCTAAAAGAAGGGAAAACCAGACCTTTGTCATGACTGTGAACCTAACACAACTAACTGAAAATACGCACATATAGACGTATCATAAAGTTATTCGAAGGTCATTCATAGTGGAAGTTATAACCAAATATTCAATACTGGGAATAGCTTTCTAAAAACTAAGATGCGATTTCCGCAAATGCGTTAACACTAAACAGGCGCGCTTCTATATCGTAAATCGGCATCGACACGATAATTTCATCAACACCCGTCGCTTCAACAAACTGAGCTAGCTTGTTTTGCACTGTTTCTTTCGACCCTACCAACGCATACCTCAATACATTCGATAACATTGCTTCGTCAGTCGCCGTACAATATTCTTCAAAGTCAGGCATAGGCTTAGCGAAAGGCCTGTTAAGACCACGTCGCATGTTCATAAATTGCTGCTTCACTGACGTGAATAGGAGTTCAGCCTCTTCATCGGTTTCAGCAATCACCACCATTACACCAGCCATTGCTTTTGGCGCTGATAACTGAGGCGACGGTTTGAACATATTGCGGTACACATGAAGCGCATCGAATAGCGCATCGGGCGCAAAATGCGAGGCGAACGAATATGGCAGCCCCATCTTTGCCGCCACCTGTGCACTGTACAAGCTAGAACCAAGTAACCACAAGGGCACGTGGGTATTCGCCCCTGGAACTGCAACAATCGGCTGCCCGTCTTGCGGTGTACCCAAGTAGTGCTGAAGTTCCTGAATATCTTCTGGGTAACTGTCTACATCGCTTTGTAAATTGCGACGAAGCGCGCGTGCGGTTGCCATATCAGTGCCTGGTGCACGGCCAAGTCCAAGCTCTATGCGATTGGGAAATAATTCAGCCAAGGTGCCAAACTGTTCAGCAATGACCAAAGGTGCATGGTTAGGCAGCATAATACCGCCCGCACCAACTTTAATGGTAGCGGTGGCGTTAGCAATGTGCGTTAACACTACTGAGGTGGCAGAACTGGCAACACCATGCATGCCGTGATGCTCGGCTAACCACACACGTTCATAGCCACAGCGCTCAGCTTCCACAGCCATTAACTTTGAATTGTTTAACGCGTCTTTTACGCCAAACCCTTCAGATATTGGCGCTAAATCTAGCAGTGAGTATGGGATAGCCATGTTGCCTCGCAATGTTGAAACTTGGTATGACTTATAGGTATGACCTTACTCCTCGTTTTACAACTGCCTTACCTGACAAAGTAAGACGGATGGAGAAGGTTTATCGATAAAGTGAGAGTGGTGGAAAGAGAAGTGAAATAATAGTGAGTCATGGGCTTGCAGGAAAGCCACTTAATTAGCAGCCAATACTCGCCTATTGAAAACAAAAAAGCCTGCGCTTTTGTCAGTCGCAGGCTTTGTTTGTGAGCACGAATAAGTGCTTCAGCAGTGTGCTTTATTCCACCGTAACCGACTTCGCCAAGTTACGCGGCTGGTCAACGTCGGTGCCCTTAATTAGCGCTACGTAGTAGCTCAAAAGCTGTAGTGGCAAGGTATAAATGATAGGTGCGATTGGTTCGTCGCAGTGCGGTACGTCGATAACGCGCATGGTTTCATCACCTTCAAACGCCGCATCTTTATCGGCAAACACATACATGATGCCGCCACGGGCACGTACTTCTTCAACGTTCGACTTTAGCTTCTCGAGGAGTTCGTTGTTCGGTGCAACCACAATAACGGGCATTTCGTCATCAATAAGCGCAAGTGGGCCATGTTTCAATTCACCAGACGCATACGCTTCCGCATGAATATAAGAAATCTCTTTAAGCTTAAGCGCTCCTTCCATGGCAATAGGGTATTGATCGCCACGACCTAGGAACAAGCTGTGGTTCTTATCTGCAAATTCTTCAGCTAAATCTTCAATGCCACCAGTTATCGCTAAGGTCTCTTCAAGCTTTGCAGGTAGACTATGAAGCGCAGAGACAATAGCTTTGCTGTCAGCGTCTGTCATGCCGTTTTCTTTGCCCAGTGCTAGGGTAAGCATTAAGAACGCAGTGAGCTGAGTAGTGAAAGCTTTGGTAGATGCTACGCCAATTTCCGCGCCAGCACGGGTCATAAATGCAAGGTCTGACTCGCGTACTAATGACGAACCCTGAACGTTACAGATAGTCAAACTAGACATATAGCCCAGCTCTTTTGCTAAGCGAAGGGCAGCTAACGTATCGGCTGTCTCACCTGATTGAGAGATAGTAATAAGCAGGCTGTTTGGGTGCACTACTGACTTGCGGTAACGGAATTCTGATGCAATTTCTACGTTGCACGACACATTTGCATATTGTTCTAGCCAATAGCGCGCCGTCATACCCGCATGGTAGCTGGTACCACAGGCAATAATTTGTACATGCTGTACTTTTTTGAATATCTCGTCAGCACCTTTACCAAATATGTCAGCGGTAAGACCGTTTTCGTCAATACGATCTTTAAGCGCATTACGCACAACGGTTGGCTGCTCATGAATTTCCTTGAGCATGTAGTGGCGGTAACCCGCTTTGTCACCCGCATCGTGCTCGATATTCGACTCAATCAATTCGCGTTCAACGGCATTGCCGTCTTTATCGAAGATTTTAACATCGCGACGTGTAATCTCTGCCACATCGCCTTCTTCTAAAAAGATAAAGCGGCGTGTCACTGGCAACAATGCCATTTGGTCCGAAGCAATGAAGTTTTCGCCAAGCCCCAAACCAATTACAAGCGGGCTGCCCGAACGTGCAACCACAACGCGACTAGGATCTTCTTTGTCCATGATGACGGTGCCATACGCACCGTGGAAGGTTTTAACGGCACTTTGTACAGCGTCTAGTAAAGTCTTACCTGACTTAAGCTCTTCGTGTACGGTGTGTGCAATAGTTTCTGTGTCGGTGTCGCTGGTAAAGGTATAGCCCTGCTCTTTTAACTGTGCTTTTAAGTTAACATAGTTTTCAATAATACCGTTGTGAACAACAGCTACACGTTCAGTTGAAAAGTGTGGGTGCGCATTCGCTTCAGTCACACCACCGTGCGTTGCCCAACGGGTATGAGCAATTCCAGTTGTACCCAAAGCTTCACCTTCTGCCACCGCATCAGCAAGCTCTTGTACTTTGCCTGTACGGCGAATACGCGTAAGCGTGCCGTCGCCTTGCAATAGCGCTACGCCAGCTGAATCATAGCCGCGATACTCCAGTCTTTTTAAACCTTCTAATAGGATTTCAACCACGTTACGCTCAGCTACAGCGCCAACTATTCCACACATAATTATTCTCCACTCGGCGCTGCAATAAGTACTGTCACGCCCTGATTTTCAATATTAAGTTTGTCTTGTTCACAAATGCCTTCATCAGTGATCAAAACAGAAATGTTTTTCCAGCTTAGCTCTAGGTTAGGCATTTTATGCGTTAATTTCTTTGAGCTGGCTACTATAACCACCTTACTAGCCGCCACAGCCATGGCGCGGGTTACACCAATAAGCTCGTTAAAAGTGGTGGTGCCTCTGGTGACATCTATGCCCGCGGCACCAATAAACGCAATGTCAAAACTATAGGCACTAACCAACTGTTCAGCCATCGCGCCTTGAAACGACTGAGATTGGGCATCCCATGTGCCCCCTACCATTAACACCGTCGGCTCTTTTTCACTTTGAGTAAGGTAATTGGCGGTTGATAACGTGTTGGTCATTATCACTAAATCATCGATATGTGATAAATGGGGTAAGATGGATGCGGTGGTAGACCCGCAGTCTATAACGAGCTTATTGCCCGGTTTGACCAAGCTCGCTGCAAGTTGGCCTATAGCGTTAATTGCTGGGCTAGTAGTTGAATTCGTGAAAGGGTCACTGGTAATTAATTGAGATGGCCCAGCATTTGAATTGGTAGATGATGGTACAGGTACTGCGCCACCAAACTGTCGAATCAGTAAACCTTGCTGCGAAAGGGCTGCGAGATCTTTTCTAATGGTGACTTCAGACGTAGCAAAACGCACGGCCAAATCTTCAACTTGTGATTGACCATGCTCTTTCACCCACGCCACTATCTGCTGGCGGCGCTGTTCAACTGATTTACTACTTTTCAATATAACCTCATGCTCTTGCCGCCTTCTCGCTAAACCTTCCTGTACGCGTTGTTCCAATTGAGAACAAGCCATGAAAAGTCTGCAAAACAGTCCGCAAACACATCTTCAACATTCAATCATAGCTTTCAAAACGAAAGATATTAGTTTTAAAGTGAAAGCATCGTAAGTTAAATTGAAACGACGATCAAGATAATTGTTTAATTAAACGCCAGCGATTTCTTTTGAGCACTCGCTTTTATGGCTAGCTCAATGACTTTGATAACAGGTACGACCGTACTCGCGTCAGCCGGCGAGAATTTACCGTCTTCAATAGCGTGAGCAAGGCGATTGAAAAACGTGAGATATTCACCCTTCAATGTTGTCACCGTCTCTTCAACTAGCTGGCCGCTTTCATTGACCACAGCTAGCACGCCATGCTCGTTATCTTTTGTAATCGCCCAGTGTTCATCATCAAAGGATAGCTCTGCACGCAATTGATCTTCTTGCGGATCTAAATAGAACTTTCGAAAGCTGCCTTTTGTGCCTTGCAAGTCGTAGCGCAATGTTGCTCCTGCCTGAAAAGCTGAACTACCTAGCTTTACAACTTTATCAACATAGTGAAGTGTTACATCGAACGTGTCATCTGACTGTCCATTTTCACGCAAGGCCTGTATGTTTGCCGACACTTCTTCCGGCTCGCCGAAAAGCTGTAGCGCTTGGTCGATTAAGTGGGGACCCAAATCCCAGAAGATACCGCTTCCTGGCCCTGCATTTTCACGCCACCTGTCTCGTGGTACTGGGCGAAATCGATCGAAGCGGCTTTCCAAACGTTTAATGTCGCCAAGTTTTTCATCGTTAATTAGCTGCTTAATCGTAAGAAAATCGCCATCAAAACGTCTGTTGTGATAAACACAAAGCTGTTTATTTTGAGAATGTGCAAGCTCTACTAAAGCTTCTGCTTCTTCACTATCTAATGTAAATGGCTTTTCTACCAATACGTGACAGCTGTGCTCTAATGCCAGTTTCGCCTGTGGCCCATGAAGGTGATTTGGGGTTGTAATAACCACCAAATCTACATCGTGAATTTTAAGCGCCTCTTCCAACGAGCCATACACTTCAGCATGGGGTAAAACTGCGTTAACCACATCAGGTTTTGAAGAGATAACCACATCGACAGAGAACTGCGGTAGATAATTTAGAAATGGCAAATGAAAGGTTGTGGCGGAAAATCCAAAGCCAACCAGAAGTGTAGATATCATCGCATATCCTTGTGTAACGAGAATTAAGAGGTAAGTAAACACACACTATCAGTAATGATAGATAGGGGAAACCTTAGATAGTTCATTATTTAGAAGACAGATAGCTGAATGAGTTGCGTTTACAGCGACACAGTAGACGTTAATTTAAGCCCTCTGATTTTGTCATCTTTCTGACTGGGCGATAGTTTGATGGGACTGAAGAAGAAACTGGGCTAGCTAATCACTATTTGTGTTTGCCAGCCCTATCTCACCATGTAACCCGTTAGCGAACTTTAATAAGGATACGTCTTTATTTTTTTGTCGGGCGCGGCCAATTTGGAATATTGCGCTGCTTACCGCGGGCAACGGCTAGCGCGTCTTCGTCTACGGTTGACGTGATCACGGAACCAGCACCTACGGTAGCCCCTTTGCCAATGCTTACAGGCGCGACAAGCGACGAGTTTGAGCCGATAAAGGCATTGTCGCCGATGACGGTTTTGGACTTGTTCACACCGTCGTAGTTACAGGTAATTGTGCCTGCGCCAATGTTCGCTTTGGCACCCACTTCTGCATCGCCTAGGTAGGTTAAGTGATTCGCTTTGGCGCCCTCGCCTAAAATAGCCTTCTTCATTTCCACGAAGTTACCCACTTTGGCATTTTTCTGCATTACTGCACCAGGGCGTAGTCGAGCGAAAGGCCCGACCGTACAGGCTTCACCTACACTGGCTTCTTCAACAATAGAATTAGCTTCAATTACAGCGTTATCGGCAATAGTACAGTTGCGCAGAATACAGTTTGCACCAATGTTGACGTTGCTACCAAGTGTCACCTTACCTTCAACAATAACGTTAACGTCGATAATTACGTCGTTACCGGTTTCAAGCTGGCCGCGTAAGTCAAAACGAGCAGGATCCAGCAAGGTCACGCCATTGGTCATTAGCTCCTCGGCTTGGCGACGCTGAAGCGCGCGCTCCAGGTTAGCTAACTGCAAACGATTATTAACGCCTTCCACTTCTACCGCAGACTGTGGCTGTGCTGACTGAATTCGTTTGCCTTCGGCCGCTGCCATGGCAATAACGTCGGTAAGGTAATACTCACCTTGCGCGTTATCATTGCTTAACTCGCCCAACCAACGCTTAAGATCAACGCCAGACATCATCATCATACCGGTGTTAATTTCTTTAATTTCACGCTGGGCATCAGTGGCGTCTTTGTGCTCAACTATCGCGGTAATGTTGTCATTCTCACGAATAATACGGCCCATGCCTGTGGGGTCGTCTAGATTTACAGTAAGCAGTGCTAAATCACAGCTTTCCTTCGCAGCTTTTAACGCACTTAGTGTCTCTTCGCGAATAAGTGGCGCGTCGCCAACCAGAACAAGCACGTCTTCATTGTCTTTAATATGAGGTGCCGCTTGCTGAACAGCGTGGCCTGTACCTAACTGTTCGGCCTGTAAGCACCAGTTTAGATTGTCTTCAACAACCGTTGCCTTTAGTTGGTCGCCGCCATGACCGTAGACCAAATGAATATTGTCAGCACCCAGTGATTTTACTGTGTTGATAATTCGCTGCACCATAGGCACACCACCTACTTTGTGTAACACCTTGGGTAACGACGATTTCATACGAGTACCTTTACCCGCCGCTAAAACAACCACTGAGAAAGCCATATAATTCCTTTATTTCGCAAAGAGAATGAAAATCGGAGCATAGTGTAACCAAGGGAACAGCATATGTCAGCGGTTCATTCGTGATAAAAAGCTATTTGCAGAGTGCGAAAACTAGGTGTTTTCCTTCATTGTTATTTAGTCTAAAGTTAATGATAGTCACCTAGTAGTTCAATATTGCAACAGGTATACTTACCATTATAGGTAAAGTTCAGTCAGGCAAGGGAGCATGCGCAGTCTGTGAACACATTTAGAACACTGCATAGAAGCATTTTAGTGTTATTCGCGGTAGTGGTTATCGCTATCGTTACACTGGTACATTTTAGTATTTCCAAGATTGTTGCCGAGCAGAGTCGCGCGCAACAACAGTCACTTTCGCCCGCAATCTCACTTATTGTGGAGCAACTTTTAAAACCACTCCATATTTCAGAAGCTTTGGGGCATTCCACCGAGTTAGTAGACTTGATGGATGGAGAAACGATTGACCAAGAGGCTGTTTTCAAAACATTGGAGCGTCTTGAAAACGAGTTTGGGTTGTCTTTCTTTATTGCCAGCGAGGCAGACAGAAAACAATATAATTCTGATGGCAGCATAATTAACCTGATTGAAGGGGAAGTAAGCTGGTATTTCAAGTACAAGGACTACCCTACCGATGCCGTGGCAGATATCGGTAAATGGGAAGACACCCATTTCTATATTGATATAAAGATCCACGATGAAGATGGCCGCTTCTTGGGATTCTTTGGTGTTGGAAAGAGTCTGCGCAGTTTTATCGAGGTCTTCGATACCTATAAGCAAGAGTACGGCTACGACTTTTTGTTTGTAGATGGTGAGGGTGACATTATGCTGTCTTCTGATCCTAATCTTATTGCGTCTTACTCTGATTTTACTAATTTGTCAGAATTGCCTTGGTATGCCAGCCTTCCCCTTACTATCCAGAACGAGCAGGCACTCAACAATAAATTAGTGACTATCGACCAGAATGATTACCTTATTGCCGAAGTAAAACTTAATCAATTTGGTTGGACGGTGTTTTTACTCAGTCCACTTGAAGAACGCCAGGCTGAAATTTCACAAGCATTTATATTCAGCGTTGTAACACTACTGGTTGTTGTATTCTCACTGTTTTTGCTTATCTACAATCTGTTGTATTACTTCAGAAAAGACATGCAGCCAGATCTGGTTGTTCGCCATACCAACCGTCTTCCAGAAAAAGAGAATTTACAGCTTATCTACAAAACGCTACTGGCTGAACATAAGTCATTAAGCGTGATGCTGATTAGCATTGATGAGTTTTCTGACATTGTCGACGCTCACGGCAGAAACGCAGGCGACGACTTATTAGATAAAGTTGTGGCCTACTTGGCTGAGCACTTGCGCGAGCAGGATGTATTGGGACGCTGGAGCAGTGCAGAATTCATTATTCTATTGCCACATACCGGCCCGCATGTGGCTTTTGATATGGCACAAAATCTTCGTCACGGCATCGCTACCTTGCCGCCGCTACAAGAGTTACCAGAACTGCTTATTACAGCGTCTATTGGTATATCTTACACCGCGTCACCGCGCGCTATGCACGAAGTAACCGCGCACGCGGAAGACGCGCTTTATCAAGCCAAGCGCGACGGCAGCAACTTAGTAAGAATGCAGCTAATAGACTAGCCCAGGTTTGATTCAATCTAAGCAGGTTTAACCTTAAGGCGTTTTCTTTTGAGAACGCCTGTGGTTAACGCCACACCGAATAAAATCATTAAACCACCCACAATGGTTTGAATTGATAAGTGCTCTTGCAAGAACAGTACACCCCAAATAATGCCAAATAGTGGTACTAGGTAAGCTACAGTAATGGCTTTGGCTGGGCCGATGTCAGCTATGAGTTTGAAATACAAGATATACGCTATGCCCGTGCCACCGACAGCCAGCGCTACCGCATTTACCCATGCATTCACGCTTGGCATTGTTTCTGGCAAGGTCGCAAGCGCGAAGGGTGCTAGCATCACGCTGGCCATAGCCTGACTACCTGTAGCGACAACCAGAGGTTTAACCCCCTGCAACCATTTCTTCATCATACACGCCGCTATGCCGTAGCCAGTGGTGGCCAATAATGCAGTCAAAATAGGAAGAAAACTAATATCGCCCTCGCCGAGCTTTTGCTGACTAATAACGGTCACGCCTACAAAGCCTACAAAAAGCCCCGCTACTGCTGACTTTGTTAGTTTGTCACCTAACCACAGCCAAGCGACAATGGCGCCAAACATGGGAGCCGTGGCATTTAAAATGGCATTCACCCCTGCCTCTAAATGCAGGCTGCTGTAATTAAACAGGACGAAAGGAACCGCCGTGTTAGCCATGCCCACCAGCGCAATGGCCAACCAGTGGCGCTTTATGTCTTTTACCGACCCTCGTATTAACAGCAATGGTAGCAATACCGCTGTAGCAAGCACGGTACGAATGGCTACTAATACATAAATGCCAAATTCTGGTGCGGCAACACGCATGAAAATAAATGAACCGCCCCAGATACCGGCTAACACCAGCAGCGAGATAATGTCTCTTATTGCCATTCTTTTATCACCATTTTCTTATCACCCATTCTTTTATAGCCCCAGCACCCCTTGGGCTCCTTCTAAATTAAGTAAATACTGCTTACGCGGTAAACCACCTGCATAGCCCGTTAGGGTTTTATTACTTCCGATTATACGATGGCAAGGCACAACAATAGCAATAGGGTTACGACCATTTGCCATACCCACGGCGCGGACAGCTTTTGGGTTGCCAATGGCTTTTGCGATATCTAAATAGCTAGCGGTTTCGCCGTATTTAACGTGCTGCAAAGCATCCCACACCTGATTCTGAAACGCCGTACCTTTAGGGCAAAGCGGTAGGTCAAACTCGCGTAACGTACCGTCAAAGTATGCTTGTAACTGACTGCACGCTGCTTCGGTGATGGCGTTTTTTTGCGAATGAAAGTCGTTGCTTAGCACGCTTTCTTGCACTGCAGTTTCTCTGCCTATACCACCCTGCTTTGCGTTGGCCGTATTATCTGATTCAGCGGCACTCACGAACTCGATAGCCGTTATGCCTTCATCAGTGGCTTCAACTTTAACAAGCCCCTGTATGCTGTTCACGAAATCTGTATATTTCATACTTACGACTCTCTTTACTGATTGCTTAACTGCCACAATTGAAGGGTTAAATAACTGCGCCAAGGTGCCGCTTTTTCAGGCGCTATGGGGTACTGCTGCGCCATTTTACGAACGATTAAATCACCGCCAAGGTAAATATCAGGGTTTCTCTCCCCCCGCATTTTTAAATAGTCGAGCGTCCACGGCCCCACGCCTTTAATGGCGAGTATGTCTTCATGGCTTGGCATGTTACCGTTTATGAATAAACGAGCAAAGTGACGTACAGCCTCTTTTCTCGCCTGTGGCATACGTAAGAATTCAAGACTGTTTTCGGCCACACTTTCAGGCGAGGGAAAGCTATAGCGTTCACTCGTTATAGATTCAAGACCGTTTGACGGGAGCGCATCAGAGACCGTTTCGCCCAGCTGATGTACCAGTAAAGTCACCTGGCCAATAGCCGCTTTTACACTAACTTGCTGGCCTACAATAGCCCGACAGCCACTTTCAAATACGCTCCATGCACTGGGAAGGCGTAGCCCAGGCGTTAACTTGCTCGGCGGTAACCCAGACTGCAATAGGCTTTGTTCAATTAAAAGCGGGTCAGCGTGAAGATCTAGTACCTGCTTTATGTTTTCAATTATCGTATGAAGACGACCTAAATCAGGCATGTCGATGAGAAGTTTGAATCCGTGGCGCGCCTCGTCGTGAATGGCTTTAAAAAAGCCTAAACTTTCATTGCATGAAAAGTATCGCTCATAGCTCTCGTTCGTTACTCGTTCCATCCCTTCAATAGCGCGAGTTGCCAAGAAATCTCGTACATAGGGCCAATTGTACGGCGGCCGATAAGAAAGAAATAAAGAGATAGCCTTTTGTTGAACCGGCTCTTTTTTTCTAAGCTGGGTAGGAGACGTAGCGCAATATTGCTCTATGGCACGCTGCAGTTGTCTCAGTGATTGATAGCCTGCCGTAATTGCGATATCTGTCATAGATAAATGAGTTTGTTGAATAAGCTGCTTTGCAAACAAAGTGCGCTGCATATTTTGAAACTGCTTAGGCGGTATGCCCACAGCATTGACGACCAACTTATTAAGGTAACGCTCACTAATACCCAACCGCATAGCAATATCCGCAACGCGCTCAATGGGAATAACAGATAGCAGCGACAACGCTCGGTTAATCGTTGCGCCCACGCCTTTCCACGCCGCTGAACGAGGTGCACTGTCAGGCCTGCAGCGAAAACATGGACGATAACCATGTGCCATTGCCTGTGTGGCGTGTTGAAAGTAAGTCACATTCTCTTCTTTAGGAAGTCGCGCTGGACAGATTGGCCTACAGAAAATACCGGTTGTTTTTACCGCCACAAAAAATCGTCCGTCAAAGCGCGGATCTCTGCTAAGTCTTGCTTTTGAAAGCACTGACTCAGCAGTTGTTGAGTTTTCTGAAGCCCCCATGTCTGAGACAAAAAGATTGTCTGGCATTAGAATGCGCTTCCCACCTGTCGTTTATCACCTTTATCTAGTGTATCGTGCATTGGCCCTGTTGGTGCGACAAAATCAGAACTCAATAATTACAAACCTTGCTAGTCGAACTTTTCTTCCTTTCTTGCATATTCTTACAACGGTTCGCTTACCGCTAGAATAAATCAAATCATTGAAGAGATAGTGAGCATAATTAGCGACATTTGATCATTGGAGCAGCTAAACGCATAATAATGCGATAATAATAATGAGCGCCTGATGGATGTATCAGAAAACCACAGGCTTAACGAGCTGACTGTATGCTGAACTCTTTGCGCACCTTCAAGCTGCGCCTGTCTAAAATTTGGCTGATAGCGATGCTAATGGTCATTACACAAAGCGCTTTTGCGGATTGGCTTGATGACTATGCTAGTTACGTTCAAAAGGAAGCCTCAAAATACAACGTGCCTGGTTATGCGTTTGTGTTTTATGAACAGGGCAAAGCGCCAAGGGTTTACGTATATGGAAGTACCCGCAAACGCGGCGGAGAGAAAGTTACAGAGAACACAGTATTCAGGCTAGCTTCTGTTTCAAAAACCTTTACTGCGTTGTTGTCAGCTAAACTTGTAGAAAAAAACCAGCTTAGCTGGGAAACGCCGATAACCACCTTATTACCCGACATTCCTTTTAAAGGCAAAGGAATGAATGCGCTGCAACTGCAACATATCGTTGGCCAATCCAGTGGCTTTATGCCCAACGCTTACGACAACCTTATTGAAGCTGACTACTCGCTGGAGCGCGTGCTTAAATCCCTGGGCGAGCTTGAACCACTGTGTGCGCCGGGTGAATGCTATACCTATCAAAATGCGCTCTTTGGTGCGCTGGAATACTACTTCAGCAACAATAATACCTCTTACTCACGACAGCTTCAGGCCAACCTGTTTGCACCACTAGGTATGAAAACAGCCAGTGTTGGAAAAGGCGGATTGCTTGCATCAGAATCATGGGCTCAACCTCATATTGCTATCGCCAGAAATAAATGGCGCGAAGGAAAGGTAGAAAGCAACTACTACCGGTTCTCTCCAGCTGCTGGCGTTAACGCTAGCATTTCAGATATGACGATTTATCTGCAAGCGCTGCTAGGCGAGTTCCCAACGGTCATATCCGATGAAATGGTGGACTATGTCACTACAGAGCGCGTGAAAACGAAGCGTGAAACCTACCGCAGAGGTTGGCGCGGCATGATTGACGATGCTCACTATGGTTTGGGTTGGCGTATTTACGACTTAAATGGATTACAGCTTAACTATCATGGGGGTTGGGTAAAAGGCTATCGCGCTGACGTGGCGTTTTTGCCTGAACACAAAGTTGGCTATGTGATGCTGATGAACGCAGAGTCGAATATGATTAATTCAACAACAGCCGAGTTTTGGAAGCGTTACTTGAAAAAAGCCGACGCAGATAAGTAATATCGGCATCGGCTTTTCGGTACTTTCATTCAGATATTAAACGCTACTGTTTTAGATAGGTATAACCTGCCAAACAGTTTTCGTAAAAATCAGTCCAGCGAACCCCTTCACGAGGGTTCAATTTTCCGTCCCACACTTGCTTGTCTATCATGCGTTTTACGTCTGATGCCATTGCGCGCGGGTTATACTGCATAACGTTAAGTACATCTTCTACCGATGACCCCTTCACCACTTCTTCAATGTAAAAGTCTTCAGGATCGTCGTCATAGCTGTAAATATGCACTTCATTTAAGCGACCAAACAAGTTGTGCATGTCGCCCATAACGTCTTGATAAGCGCCCGTTAAGAACAAACCAATGTAGTACGGCTCATCTTTCTTAAGTGGGTGCATTGGCAGTACGTCAGTAATTTCACGGCCAATAGTGAACTGATCAATTTTACCGTCGCTATCACAGGTAATATCCACTAGCGAGCAATTGACCGTTGGCTCTTCATTCATACGAATAAGAGGCACTACCGGCAGCAGCTGGTCGATGGCCCATGTATCAGCAGCCGACTGGAATACAGAGAAGTTACAAAGGTACTGAGACGACAAACTGTAATCTAGCTCTTGAAGCTCTTCTGGAACATATTCTTCGTTGCGATACCACTGCTGTAAGCGACCCATAATTTGCCAGTACAGCGTTTCGATTTTGCCCAGCTCTTCAAGTGACAACACGCGTAATTTAAATGCATCTAGCGCTTGCTCTTTATACTGCGACGCATCGTTGTAAATTTCATGCATGTTCGTTTGTTCATCAAACGTGTCTGCAAGTTCGCGCATATTCTTAAGGAAGAAGTGTTCACCCGCTTTTGCTGATGTATCCATTTGCGACGCATTCGACTTAATTTCGCCCACAATTTCCGTGATAACACAGCTGTGATGCGCAGTGATTGCACGTCCACTTTCACTAACCAGATGCGGATGCGGTACGCCTTCAAGGTCGCACATTTCCTTCATGCCATAGACAACGTCAGCAACATACTCCTGCATGCTGTAGTTACGCGACGATTCATTAGTTGAATTACTGCCGTCGTAATCGATACCAAGGCCACCGCCTACATCAACATAATCTAGCTCGAAGCCCATTTTGTGAAGGTCTGCGTAAATACGCGCGCCTTCGGTTACCGCTTCTTTAACCGCACGAATGTCTGTTAATTGGCTACCAATATGGAAATGAAGCAGCTTTAAGCAGTGCGCCATGCCTTGCTCTTCAAGGTAGCGGGCTGCGTTAATGATCTCAGTAATGGTTAAACCAAATTTCGCACGTTCACCACCAGAGCTTTCCCACTTACCACGACCTTTCACCGTCATTTTTGATCGCACACCAATGATAGGGTCGATATCCAGCTCTTTGGCTATTTTTACCAGAAGAAGAAGCTCGGTGTATTTTTCAACTACTACCACAACGCGGCGACCCAGCTTTCTTCCTAACAGCGCAAGACGCATAACTTCGTCGTCTTTATAACCATTTAGGATAGTCAGAGACTCTTCGTTGGTATTCATGGCAAGCACAGTCAGAAGCTCGGCTTTTGACCCCGCTTCTAAGCCATAGTTAAATGGCTTGCCCGCATCGACAATTTCCTCAACGACTTCGCGCATTTGGTTTACTTTTACCGGATACACACCTTGGTACTGGCCTTGGTATTCGGCTTCTTCGATGGAGCTTCTAAATGCTTTGTTCAAGCCTGCAACTTGCGAGCGCAGAATATCGTGGAAGCGCACAACAACAGGAAACTGTACGCCTTCTTTGCGGATATCTTCAATTACCGAATTAAAGTCGATTCGAATGCTAGGATCTTCAGGAACAGGGGTAATATGGACGTTGCCGTTTTCACCAATTTGAAAATAGCCGCCACCCCATTGAGACACGCCATAGACGCGCTCCGCTTCTTCGATGCTCCAATCTGACAATTTATTCACCTATTTGTAAGTGGGCTAGGCCAATACCTAGCATAGAAAGTGCGAAAATAAGCAGCGTATTATAGTCAACGTAAGACTGAACGCGATAGTTGTTGCGATATAAAATATCTATTGTCGCGACGAATTTTGTTTATCGAACGCGGGCTTTTTTAGCCTATCCAAGTTCGAACATAATCTATAACAACGTTATCTGCTTTTTCTTCACAAAGGGTTATAAACTCTGAGATGCTTTGTGTACGTTCAAGTTCAAATCCCAGTTTAATTGATGGCGCGCTAAAAAACTTCTCTGCAATGTGATCAGCATCTGTTGCTTCATCTTCTAGCCATGTCTCGCTGAGCTGACTTCGCCTATCTAACTTAATGGGCGCTTTTATTTGATTGAAGGTATCAGAATTGGGGATTTGCCAACTACGCATGTCTACAAATAAGTGAAAGGGTCTGCCTTTACGGGTTTTCAAGCAATCAGAAAGCTTAGCAAGGTACTGAATGTTCGTGGACATATCCCACTTACCGCGAAGCGTGACCAAAATACAATTTCTAAACGGCTCAATATGAAAAGGGGTCGTAGACATTTACTCGTACATCTCTATGCGACTATATGAATAGCTAACTCAACATCTATAGCATTCACATACTAGAGCTGATAAGCATCAACTACAACTATAGTTGAGTACTTTATAATTAAGTTTAATACCCAATAAAAAGGCCTGTGTTTAAACAGGCCTTTATAGAAGATGTATCAAAGAGATACGCTGTATTAGTCGTCTCCGAACTCGCGAATAATGCTGTTAATGGTGTCTTTAGCGTCACCCAGAACCATGCGCGTGTTGTCTTTGAAAAACAGCGGGTTGTCTACACCGGCAAAACCGGCATTCGCAGAACGCTTAAGTACAAAGACCGTTTTCGCACGGTGTGCTTCGATAACTGGCATTCCGTAAATAGGGCTGCCTTTCATCTCTTTGGCTGCTGGGTTAACTACATCGTTTGCACCGATAACAATAACCACGTCATAGTTTTCCATACGAGGGTTAACGTCATCCATCTCGTATAGTTGGTCATAAGGCACGTCAGCTTCTGCCAATAACACGTTCATGTGGCCCGGCATACGCCCCGCTACAGCGTGAATGGCGTAGTCAACCGTACAGCCATTTTCCTCTAGCAACGACTGAAGTTCACGTACCGCATGCTGCGCTTGCGCAACCGCCATACCATAACCAGGCACCACCAGTACTGCTTGCGCTGCTTCTAATACATAAAATGCATCTTGCGCCGACAGTACTTTAATCTCGCCTTCTATTTTTTCGCCGGCCTCGACTGGCTTGGCAAAGCCAGACAACAACACATTCATCAATGAACGGTTCATGGCCTTACACATAATATTGGTAAGAATTAAGCCTGACGCGCCTACTAGTAAACCGGTAACAATCAATATTGTGTTACCTGTAGCAAGACCTGCCGCCGACGCTGCTACACCTGAGTAGCTATTTAAAAGCGCAATAACCACCGGCATATCTGCACCGCCAATTGAAATGGTAGCCCACAAGCCGAAGCTTAGTGACAACGCAATAGCACAGTAAATCCAAAGTGGGTTGCTTGGGTCGGTAGTAAAGAAATAACCAATCACCACCATGCCAATTAGATGCAAGATGCTTAGCTCGCGAAGCCCTGTGAAAATAACGGCTTTAGAGCTCATTTTTCCTGACAACTTACCCCAGGCTACCACCGAGCCAGAGAACGTAATGCCCCCAACTAAAATTGTGAAAAACAGGGTAATAAAAGTAAACGCACTTTCAGTTTTAAGAGTAATTAGGCTCATTCCGGCTAATGTTGCCCAACCCAGAAGCAATGACGCTGCGCCACCAAAGCCATTAAATAACGACACCATTTCTGGCATTGCCGTCATTTCAACGGTCTTGGCTTTCCACGCACCAAAGGCGCCACCAATAACAAAACCTAGCAGGATGTAATGATAGCTAATGATCTGCTGGTCAAGCAGGGTGACGACGACAGCAACCAGCATACCAATGGCAGAAATAAAGTTACCTTTTTTCGCGGTATCTGGATGGCTAAGTAATTTAAGTCCTAGTATAAATAGTGCCGCAGCTACTACGTACGCAAGGTTTATTACGGTTACGATATCACTCACTTGCGTACTCCTTATTTATCTTTTTTCTTGAACATGCCAAGCATGCGATCAGTAACGAGATAACCACCCACCACGTTGATGCTGGCCAGCGCCACCGCTGCGGTACCAAGAATGGTCGTTAGCAAGTTGTTGTCGCTACCCGAGGCTACCAATGCTCCCACTAACGTAATACCCGATATCGCGTTAGAGCCTGACATTAAGGGTGTATGTAAGGTTGCTGGGACTTTTCGAATTAACTCAAAACCCAAGAAAGCAGCCAGTAGCACGATGAAAAGTAGGTAAATGATTTCCATGATTAGGCTCCTTTGTATGCGTTGTTAAGCATGTCGTTGGTGATGCTACCGTCGTGGGTAATAACACAGCCGGCCAGAATGTCGTCTTCTAAATTCAGCCCAAAGGTTTTGGTTTCATCGTCAAAGAACTCATCCACAAGGTTGTAGATGTTATTGGCGTACATGTCGGTGGCGGCTTTAGCCACATACTGGCTCCAGTAACCATTACCAATTACCTTTACACCGTTAACTTCAACGGTTTCGCCAGCAACCGAACCTTCAACATTACCACCTGATGTTGCGGCCATATCTACAACCACACTGCCCGGCTTCATGAGTGCTAATGTATCTTTTGATATGAGCACTGGTGGTTTGCGACCAAATAACTGCGCTGTCGTAATAACAATGTCAGAGTCGGCAATCGCGTCGCGTTGCGCTTCTTGCTGCTTCGCTTTTTGTTCATCGGTCAGTTCTTTTGCATAACCGTCCTTCGTTTGGCCTGTTTCCCCAATGTCGATCTTAAGGAATTTGCCACCTAGGGATTCTACTTGCTCAGCCACCACAGGGCGGGTGTCATAAGCAAGTACGTTTGCGCCTAAGCGTTTCGCGGTTGCTATAGCTTGAAGACCCGCTACGCCAGCTCCAATAATAAATACCTTTGCTGGTTTTATTGTTCCCGACGGTGTCATCATCATAGGTAATATTGATGGCAACTGATTCGCCGCCTGCATCACCATTACGTAACCCGCAAGACTCGCTTGCGAGCTCAATGCGTCCATTTTTTGTGCACGAGAAGAACGAGGGATCATCTCTACAGAAATAGCGGTTAGCCCCTTTTCTGCAATAGACTCAACAAGCGATTGCTGAAAGAAAGGGTCGAGATGGCCTACCACAATGGCCCCTTTTTTCATCAACGCTAGCTGTGCATCGGTGGGTTTGTTCACCGCCACGAGCATATCTGCTGTTGATAATGCATCATTCACATCATCGATGACAGTTACGCCTACATCTTTGTATTCTTTATCTGAATACCCTGAGTGTACGCCTGCTCCTGCTTCAAGCAGTAAGGTCGCCCCTTTTTTCACCAGACGCTGTGCACTACTAGGTGTAGCCGCACATCGCTTCTCCACATTATTTAGCGGATCTGGCGCTTTTGACTCATTTAATATTATGATTTTCACACGCTTCTCCTCACATTCCGGCTATCCGAGAATGACACCCTTTAAACAGTACTAAGCCATTTTATTCACTTATGCCTAGCATTCTCTAGCTAAATCAAAAACAGAACAGGCAATTTCTGTATTTATTTTGCTTCGAATAGCACCCCTTATTCCGCTTATTTTTCAAGCGAAACTGCGGCAAAGCTACGCTATATGGGCATACATCACTAGTATCATTTACTTACGAGTCATAACTAATATTTATATAGAAATGGCATACAGGTGATAAATGAAGTAGATAAAGAAGCATTTATTCTGTGAATACATTAATAATTGTGCATTTTTTAAACACACGTAAAGGTGGATTACGCTAATCGATGTCGAAGAAATCACGCCTTTTAAATAAGGTGATTCAATTAATTTAAAAAATTGTTAAATAAATTTGGGGGATTTTACAAAGCGTGTCGTCTTGATGAATTAACAGCGAAATGCTGTGAGAGAAAGCCAAGTGGGGTGCACACCATAAGGCGCATTAAAATTAACGATTAGGACACACACCATCATGTATAGGAAAACCAAGCTTGCATGCTCAGTGGCAGCAGTTTTAGCGTCAGCTATTTCTGCGAATAGTGCATTTGCCCAAGACGCGCAACCCAATAAAGACGTAGAAGTGATTGAGGTAAGTGGTATCCGCTCATCGGTTGCAAAATCGATGGATGTTAAACGCAGCTCTGCTGGCGTAGTCGACGCCATTAGCGCAGAAGACATCGGTGATTTTCCCGATACCAACTTAGCTGAATCACTACAGCGTATTACCGGCGTATCTATCGACCGTTCAGGCGGTGAAGGCCAGCTAATTACCGTACGTGGTTTTGGACCACAGTTTAACACCGTGTTGGTAAATGGCCGTCAAATGGCGTCTGAAAACGATTCGCGTGCGTTCAGTTTCGACACGATTGCTTCTGAGTTAGTAAGCAGCCTTGATGTGCATAAAACGTCAACGGCCACAATGCAGTCTGGTGGTGTAGGCTCTACCATTAATATTAATACCGCGCGCCCGTTCGCATTAAACGGTTTTAAAATGGCGGGCTCGGTAAAAGGCGTGTACGACGAAAATAGCGAAGAAACTACGCCGCAATTTTCTGGCCTTATTAGCAACACCTTCAATGACGACACCTTCGGTGTATTACTTGCCGTTTCACACCAAGAGCGTGAGACTCGCCTTAACCAGGCTCAGATGGACGGTTGGCTAGAGAACGTTGGCGTGCCAAACCCTGTTACGCAGTCAGGCGACGCTTGGACAGGCAATGTATTTTCACCGCGAAACTACGATCACAAAGTGACCTTTGAAGAGCGTACCCGAACAAACGCTAATCTTGTATTCCAATATGCACCTAACGACAAACTGGTAGTAACTGCTGACGCACTGTATTCAGATTTTGACGTAGAGTCTGAAGCAACGTCGTACGGCCACTGGTTTACCGCACCTAACATTCAGGGTGTAGGTGATGACGGCAGCCTGTTTGATGAAAACGGCAATCGCCGCAGCCCAACGGTTGATGCAAACGGTACTATTGTCGATTTATACCAAGAGGTAGGTTTGGCGACAGATATGCACGCCAAAACGTTCGACCGTTTAACTGATACCTATGCCATAGGCCTTAACTTTGATTACCAGTACTCTGATAATCTGAATTTATCGTTTGATTTAAGTCATTCAGAAGCCGAACGCGAAGCCAATAATGGTGGCGGCGATCAGCTTTCACTTATTGGTTATGCCAACCGCGTACGATTCCAAGTAGATGACAACATTTTACCAGTTGCCAGCATGTTCGCTTCGCCTAATGACAATATTTATAGCGGACAACAAGAACTAGATGGCGCGATTGTTACTGGTCCTGACGGATTCCCTATATACAACCCTGCACTGACACCTGATGGTGTGAGCAATCATCTTGATGAAGCTAACAGCCGAGCTCACGTAATGCTGCGTCGAGGCTGGGCGGTAGAAGATGAAGTGAGCCAGCTGCGCTTTGACGGCGAATACGTAACAGATGGCAGCGGCTTAACTGAAATTCGCTTTGGCGCACAGTACAGCACCGAAACCAAATCACTTACCCGTTGGGACAATGAAGGTGTAGGTATTCACTGTACTTACTGTGGTTACCCAGACTTACCTGAGATCCCAGCAGGCAGCCAATACGTTTTTGACGCAGGCAGCGATTTTCTTTCTGACGTAAGTGGTAGCGGTCGTATGCCCACTTCTTGGCTTGCCCATGATGGCGAAGCCAACTTTGCGTTTTTAGAGTCTTATTATCAAAGCGTCAACGGTGAGTCGATTAGTTTTGATGCGGTGCGTCGCAATAACAGCTTTGAAGTTGAAGAAGATATTATCTCTACCTATATGGAATTCGACTTTGAAGGCGAAGTTGCAGACATGTTCTTAAGCGCAACCGCTGGTGTGCGTTATGAAATGACGGATGTGACGGTTAACGGAACGCAAGCGCCAATAACGGGCTTAACGATTCTGGATCAAACCGAAATGCTGGCTGGTTTTGGCGATGCGCAAAGTATTGCCACTGAGTCTGATTACGACGTGCTATTACCTAACTTCAGCGTACGTTTGGAAATTACCGACGACTTAATTGCGCGCTTTGCTGCGAGTTCAACTATTACTCGCCCTACGCTTAACAGCATGTCGCCGGTGACAGTAATTACAACCACCCGCCAAGGTGGTGACTTAACGTCTACCAGTGGTAACCCTGCGTTAGAACCATTCAAATCGGACAACTTGGACTTGTCACTAGAGTATTACTATGACGAAGCAAGTTATGCATCAATTGGTTACTTCAGAAAGTTGGTATCGAACTTTATTGTTAATAGCCAAGAAGACAAAACCTTCGAGCTTGCTGACGGCAGCTTGCTAACCGACCCTTCTACAGGCACTAACGCTAGCGCCCCAGATGCGGGTGACGACGTAGCTGTGTTTACCAATACACTGCCAAATAACGGTGAAGACGCAACGGTAGACGGCTTCGAGATTGCGCTTCAGCACACTTTCGACAACGGCTTTGGTGTACTTGCCAATGGAACTATTGTTGATAGTGATGCCGAACTCGATCCATTCGATATTAACCAAGTATTTGCGCTAACTGGGTTGAGTGATTCTTATAACTTAGTGGCTTTTTATGAAACTGACGACTACCAGATTCGTCTTGCCTATAACTGGCGTGACGAATTTGTTCAGTCGTTAACACAAGGGCAGGGTGACGGCCCAACCATTGTTGAGTCTTATCAACAGCTTGACATTAGCGGTAGCTACAGCGTGACAGACAATGTAGAAATCTTCTTTGAAGGTATTAACCTTACAGAAGAGTTTGTACATAAACGCGGTCGCTTCTCTAATCACTTGCTGTTGGTTGAAGACAGCGGCAGACGTTGGGCCTTCGGTGTGCGCGGAAACTTTTAGTTTCGCGTAATTGGGGCCGACATTTGTTGGTCCCACATTCGTGGCTACCATTTGGTAGCCACAGTTTTTATTCAGGAACACAGTATGACAACAGCAACTCCCATAACGCACATTGTAGTAGTCGGTGGCGGCAGCGCAGGGTGGCTTACGGCTGGTCGTATTGCAGCGCAACATCAGTGCGCTACCCGCAAAGACATTAAAGTAACCTTAATAGAAAGCCCCAATGTGCCTATTATTGGCGTGGGCGAAGGCACCTGGCCAACCATGCGCTCAACACTAATTGCATTGGGTATTAGCGAAACCACTTTCATCAAAGAATGCGACGCCACATTCAAGCAAGGAGCAAAGTTTGCTAAGTGGACCAGCGGTGAAGAGCACGATTTTTACTACCACCCTCTTATGCTGCCCCAAGGGTTTTCGCAAACAAATTTAGGTCCTTACTGGCAGACTGTAGCACCAGAATTAAACGAGTCTTTTTCCCATGCAGTATGTGTTCAGGAAGCTATATGCGAAGCAGGTTGTGCCCCCAAAAGCATACGTCACGCAGAGTTTGCAGGCACCGCTAACTATGCTTATCACCTAGATGCAGGAAAATTTACCGCCTTTTTAACCAAACACTGCACTGAAAAACTAGGTGTACACCATGTGCTGGCCGACGTTAACCGCATCGAAAGCAGCAATAACGGCGATATCAAAGCCCTTCATACCGAGCAAGGGGTAACAGTAGAAGGCGACCTCTTTGTTGACTGTACCGGCTTCAAATCTATGCTGCTCGGCGAACACTACAAGGTGCCGTTTATTCCCTGTGACGATGTACTTTTTATCGACCGAGCATTAGCAGTACACGTGCCTTATGACACCCCGCAAAGTCCTATTGCATCCCACACTATCTCCACCGCACAAGACGCCGGTTGGATTTGGGATATCGGTTTGCAGTCACGCCGAGGTGTAGGCCACGTCTATTCCAGTAGGCATCAGAGTAAAGATGACGCCTATGCTCGCTTAGACACATACGTTCGCCAAACCAGCACGTTAAACGGCATAGATGGGATAAACGTAAAAGACATTACTATTCAAAGCGGACACAGGCAGCGCTTTTGGCAAAATAACTGCGTGGCTGTTGGGCTAGCGGCGGGCTTTCTAGAGCCGTTAGAAGCCTCAGCGCTTGTACTGGTGGAGCTGTCTGCCTCAATGATTGCTGAACAGTTACCAGCAAACCGAGCCGTAATGGATATTGTAGCGAAGCGCTTTAATGACACCTTTTCTTACCGTTGGCAGCGAATTATCGACTTCTTAAAGCTGCATTACATGTTGAGTAAGCGAGAAGACAGCGCATTTTGGCTGGACAATCGCGATAGTCATACTATTCCGGATTCATTAAAAGAATTACTCGCACTGTGGCAATACCACCCACCTAGTGACAAAGACTTTACCAGCAACAACGAGGTATTCCCCGCGGCAAGCTATCAGTATGTCCTGTACGGTATGGGGTTCACCTCAGATTTAGGCGCACATCAGCAATGGGTTAACGCCGACTTTGCCAAGCAACAGTTGATGCAGAACAGAAAAGCTCGCGGCATGGCGGTGGAGAAACTGCCTAAACATCGCGAACTTATTAATAAAATTCACCAATTCGGCCTGCAGGCCGTTTAACGTAAATCAATAAGCAGGGCCTACGTATGACTCACATGGTTGCCATTAATAATAAACAACATGCAGATTTGAAAGTAACCGACGATGCATTGTCACTCAGTGCCAATCAGCACCTTGTTCCTGTGGTGGTCTCTGAGCTAAACAAGCTAGTGGTGCATTATCCCGTGGTGATCACCAAGTTTGACGACTCAGGACAATTTGGCTTATCTGCCTTGCTAGGTTTTGAAGAAAAGGAAAACCTATTTTGGCAGCAAGGTGAATGGGATGCGGTTTATATTCCGGCACAGTTTGAACGCCTGCCTTTTTATGTAGGAACGGAAGCGCAAAGCGCTGACAGCAGTAACCGGGTGCTGTGCATTGATATGGATAACGCTTCAGTAAGCGAAGAAAAAGGCACACCGCTTTTTGATAACACGGGAGAGCCCAGTAACTACCTGTTAGAAAAGCAGCAGATCCTTGCTCAGCTTCTTGACGGTGAAACGCAAAATCAACGTTTTATTGCCGCGCTGCAACAGCACAACCTTATCACACCATTCACCCTAGATATTACCTTTGAAAACGAAAGCAAAACGTCTATAACAGGGTTATATACCATTGATGAAGATAAGCTAGCGGCGCTTAGTGCTGACGCGATTGCTGATTTGCATGCACAACACATGCTGCAAAGCATTTACACGCTCATAGCGTCAAACGCACAAATCTATGCCCTTATCGACAAAAAGAACAAGGCGAATAAAAACGCAGACGCATGGTTTCAAACTACGAATTGATTAAGGTTGGTGAGCAAGCCACACCGATTGTTGTTATCGATGGTTTCATACCAGACCCGCTGAGTTTGGTAGAAACAATTGCTCAACACCACCCATTTACAAAACAAGATGGCGACTTTTATCCGGGGGTGAGAAGTCACCCGCCCCAGGAGTATGTCAAACACCTACATACCTCGCTTCCGTTGTTGTTTAGCCAACTTGCTTCGCATAATGGGCTACAAGATTTTGGCGTGGAAAAGCCGCTTCAAATACCCCTAGTGCAACTTTCCATAGCCAATCAAGCGCCGAAAAGTTTGTCGCCCATTCAATGTATTCCGCACATCGATACGCAAAAGGATAATGAATGGGCATTGGTGCACTATCTGTTTAGCGCGCCTTTGGGCGGTACTGCATTCTATCGACATATTGAAACGGGGTTAGAGCGGGTTAATGCAGCGCAATACGAAGGCTATTTTAAAACCTTAAAACGTCAAGCCACCAGCGTAGGGTTACCACCTAAAGCGTACATAAACGGTGATACCGCCATGTTCACCCAAATCGCCCGTATTGAGCCTATGTTTAATCGCGCTGTGTTGTATCCAGCCAACTTGCTGCACAGCGGCTGTTTACCTAACGATATTTCGGATTATGCTGATGTGAAAGAAGGCAGGCTAACCGCAAACGCCAGTATCACGTTTAAAGGGTAAAACGCTCAGCCCTAATAATGAGGGCTATGAAAACTTCAGATAGCGATTTGCGATAGCTGCCTTTGGTAGTGCTCGTTACTGCAATTTTAAGATTGACGACTAATTCATTAGTGAGAGTGTAATAGACGCGATTTCATCCGTGCCCGTTACGGTTATTGGTGAAGTCAGGCTATCAAAGGTAAATGGAATTTTCTCATAGCTTCGACCGCCGTGTTCTCTGGCCACTTCAACGTGAAGTATTAGCGACGACGAGTTTGCGCTTTTTCCAAAATCATCCAATCCATCCCACTCTATGTGCAAGGGTGCGTTTTTCTTTGTAGCCCCGGCAAACCCATCGACTAAACCTTCATTTTTCCGACCCACTCTTCGCCACCATGTGCGCAGCTCGCCTAGCCATCTTTCGCTGGTGCCGCGAAGCGCCAAGCTTTTTACTAGCCGGTTCTTTTCGTCGCTTATCCACACGCTTACGTAAGGACCGCGATAATCTGCAATGTCAAATAGCGGTAAGGTGATATCAATTGAGATGGCGTGGCCATTTTTTTCAGCCTTGTTTTTACCCGACGTGCGAGCTGTATAGGTGTTGCTGGTAAATACCCTGCCATTTTCATCAATTAACTTCAGCGCTAGTGATGGGTTCGCGTTAACTAACTCCATGGCTTGCTGCGCTGTTTTGGTTGCCGAAAAGTGTGCTAACAACATGGCTTCAAATGCGTTATCCGCCACTGATATGGCTTGAAACTTGGCGCTAGGCCAACCGTCACTGTGGCTTAACACGCCCTTTTCTAAAGACGCCAGCTTTGAAGTAGAAAGTACTGGGCGTTGCCACGGCCTGATGTATGCGATGGTGCTTGGCTTACTAACAGCGTCCGTTGCGCGGCCATTTTGAATTACAGCCTCTTGCGCCACGGTCCCCTGCCAACTAAAACCTTGGTTCGACGCGTGGGTTTCTAGTCCTTGCGCGCTAATGTGGTAAGAGCGAATATTAAGTGATGTCAGGTAGTGAGCAATGCGATCTACGGCAAGAGAAGCTGTGAACTCGGATAAATCCCACTGGATAGGTGACGCAAATGCCACGCTGTTATCGTCATTAAAATTGACCTCAGCAATGCGCGCCACACGAGCAAGACGTCTCACTTCGCGACGCGAAAGGTCATGCTTACCTTGAACATATTCGGCCCAATAGTCATAAAGCGCACCGTTGCGGCAGCTTATGTTACCTTCAGTCCGATTAAACCAATCCTCGCACCGCTTAATGGCAGTGTACAGCCACGCCGGAAGTGTACCTTCGTAACGTTGATTAATTTCGCTAAGCGCACTCGTTGCGTTTGATTTATCTAGCGTTTGATAGGTGTCTTTAATCAGTAGATCAATATTCTTTTGCTCAATGGCGCTAAGTGTCTGCTCTTCGTACAGGGTTATTTCTGTGTTAAGCGTGTGGGAGGTTGCTTCTGGTGATGGTGCAGGAAACACATACAACTCGGCCTTAACAGCATAGCTGGCGGTAAATACCGCCAGATATAAAAGGAAACGCCCAACCATTATTCGCTGACTTGTGCAGTGGTGGTGTCACTTTGCTCCTGCTGACGTGGCGCAGGCGCTGGATCAGCTAACGTTAAGTAGCCATCACCATTAGTGTCGTAGCGATGAAAGGCATTAAACCCAGACACCATGTACTCTGAAAATGTCATTTTGCCATTCTCGTCTGTATCAAGAACTTCAAAGCGAACGTAAGTTTGTTTAATTTGCCCTTCATGGGTCTTCTCGATCTGTGCATCCAGCCTGTCTTCAAACTCAAGCACGTATTCTTGCTCTGTAAGCTTGTCATCACTGTTTTCGTCTGTACGCTGGAATTGCGCTTTGCGAACGGCGTGAAACTCTTCTTTTGTTACCTTTTCGTCACCGTTTTGGTCGTATAAGGTGACAAAGCCTTCAATATTGTGGCTGGTCGGCATGCGCAACATAGGGCGCTGTACTAGCTCAGGTTTGTCATCTTTTTCCTGTGACGCCGAGCGACGGGGCGCTGGTTCAGGGTCGCCCAGTGCAACTACACCATCATTATCACTGTCCATACGTGAGAAACTTCGCTCACCCACCGCGTTTACTTCATCAATAGTAATGAACTCGTCATCGTTGCTGTCAACAGCATGGAAACGTATGTGAGTTTGTTTTACCGATGCTTTTCTGTCTTCAGCTAACCGTTTTTCTACTTTGCCTTCCCACTCATAAACATATTCACTTTCATCAAGTACACCGTCTTTGTTGGTATCAGACGCATTGAAGCGAGCGCGTCTGGCATCAACGAACTCTTCTAATGGAAGTGACTCGTCTTTGTTTAAGTCATAGGTCAATATAATGCCGCTGGCGCTATGTGGTGCCGCTACTGCCGAAGCGCTAATACAAAGCGCAGATACAACGGCTAAACTTACTGTTTTAAACATAATTATCTCCTTGTACCCTCAATGATTAATAGGCTTCGAATGATAGTGTGGTGGTGTAGCTATAAGTGGGCACGTCTGCACCATCAGGCGCGTCGGTACGCAGTCTTACTTGCATCAAATAGACATCTTGTGCTGAAGGAGTAAATGACGCTTGCCCATTGGCATTTGTCGTTAATTTTTCTACATCAGATTCTTCGGCGAACTGATCTTTTCCTTGGTACACCGAGATTTCATGATCGGTAACAGGCTTACCGTTAAACAGAACTTTGAAATTAAAACTCTCGTTGGCAAACAAACTGTTAGGGTGATTAATTGCCACGATCTCTAAGCCGTCGTTTCTTGGCGCTAACGCCTGTTCACTTGGCCCTTTCTTCGTTACGTACGTTGTTGCAAACGTAACTGATTGAAAGTGCTCTTTTAATATCGCACCTTCAGGTAGAGGCTTTTCATTACCTCGCATAGAGCCACGCTCACCGTCCTTTTCATACACGCGAAAAATTGCCCCCATGCGTTTTCCGGTTGAAAACTGGTAAGTCCCTTCTTCCTCTAAAGTGTGCTCAAGAACATTACGGGTAGACAGATCGACAACCTTCTCCACACTCACTAGCTTGCCGCTAGGGGTTACCACTTCAAACGATGCATTCGTAATTGCCGCTTCTGGTACAAAAAATTGTTCTGCAAAAGATGCATCCAGCGTGACTTTACCGCCTCTAACCGGTTCAAACTGAAGCGGTTTTAGGTAAGCCACGTGGGCTAGAGCAGCGCCACTGAAGCAGCTTGCAATAAGCAAGGGTAAACTGATGAGCGTGTGTTTTTTCATGGTTTTTTATTTTCTAGTTGTGTAAAAGTGAAATCATACTATTGCAAATGATAATAGTTATCAATAGTATTACGATCGATTTTTGACGCACGAAGTGTCAAGAAATCGCTTTGACAGGCGCGATTTAAGAAAAATAAAAATGATATCAACCGACGCAAACAGGAGGCTTAGCGTTGATACGAAATACTAATTATTTGCACTTTTATTAAAAATTGGAAAAGAACAATGAAATTTAAACGCTCAACGGTAGCTATTTCGCTTGGCTGTGCGCTAACACTTCCTGCCCTAGCTCAACAATCAGAATTGGCAGTTACAAAGGCCAAAAGTGAAGAAACCCTGACAACGACTGTCGAAACCGTGCTGGATGCACAAACTCTGTCAAAGCGCTCAATTACAAATATTGAAGATACCGCTCGCTATATCCCAGGGGTCCAAACTAATGATACGGGTAACCGTTTCGGTAACGATGGCTTCAACATTCGCGGCTTGGAAGGAGACGCCGTAGCAGTAACTGTAGATGGCGTCGGTCAAGGCGAAACGCTAAACCCAAGCTCATTTGCCGCTTATGGAATGTATGGATCAAGCCGCGGCGAAATTGAATTGGAACACGTAAAAGCCGTCAACATCACTAAAGGCCCAAGCGCTGTCGCGCAAGGACCAGGCTCCCTTGCTGGCTCAGTTACCTACGTGACCAATGAAGCGAGTGACTTTTTACCTGCCACAGGTGATGCCACAGGCGTTAAATTGAAAACCGGTTTTGATGCACGCTCTGACGAATGGCTAGTACACGGCACCATCGCTAACAGAACGGGTAACTTCGACTCGCTATTGCAATACACAATGCGCGACAGTAGTGAAACAGAGGCCCACAGCCATGGTGAGAATATCTCTGGCTCAGCACGTGGTCAGGCTGACCCGATGGATAATCAAGTCGATGCAGTTTTACTTAAACTTGCTTATAACTTTTCCGAGCACCAGCAACTAGGCTTTGTTTACGAAAAGACAGACAGAGAAACGAACGGCATACCTCTTTCTCGCCAAAGTGACTCTTATTTCGACTTCACCTCAGCGGATGAAAATAACCGCGAGCGAATTGGGCTTTTCTTTAATAACGAAAACCTGGGCCTAGCGTTTGCTGACAGCATAGATGTGACATTGAACTATCAAGAGCTGTTTTCATCGGGTGTAACCAGCTTTCTTTACGGCAGTGCAGACGGCGACGCTATATTGCGTACCGAAGACCGCAATTTCAGCCAGGACTCATTGAGTTTCAATGTTGATTTAGCCAAATCTATCACCGGAGAATTTAACCATGAGATTATTTATGGTTTTAGTTTTCAACAGGTGGACGCTGAAGCGGTGATGTTCGACCGCAGGTTCGCTGGACAAACCGCGGACTCGCCTATTTTAGACGGCTACCCTATTCGCGACCAAAGCTTTGTTCCAGAAACCGAAAAGACGTTAATTACAGCCTACCTAGCTGACACGGTTGAACTTAGCGAGCAATTAAGCGTAAACCTTGGACTTCGCTACGATTCTACGGAATATACGCCTACTGTAGACAGCACATTTTCAGATCCCACAGGATTAAGTATCACAGACAGCGAGTTTAGTGCGGTGGTAGGAGAGATTGGTGCTACCTACGAATTCGTAAAAGGCCACTCTATAAATGCTCGAATTGCTCAGGGCTACCAAGCGCCTACGCTCCAAAGCTTGTATTTTGGTACAAACTCAGGCGATGAAGTCACCGATATCATAACTGGTAACACGTTTATTGACCTTGACCGTATTGCCAACAGTGAACTCGATGCTCAAGAATCGACTAACTTTGAACTCACCTATATTGGTGATTTCGAGAACGGAAATGTCAGCGTGTCGGTGTTTAGAACTGAATACACTAACATGATTCAAGACGAGACTTATTCAACGCCTTATGGCACTGAAGTAACTACCGTGCAGTGCGGTCGCTTCGGTTGTGAAACCGTAGTCAATACTGATGATGTATTCACGCAGCCACAAAATACGGGCGAACTGACTGTTGACGGTTTTGAAGTTACGGCCAATTACCATTTTACCGATAATGTATCAGGTCGTTTTGCTTATACGGCATTGGACGGTACCTACGACACCGCATCTGCTTTTAACAATGCGGGGGACGACTTAGAAACCGTATCGCCAGATACCGCAACAGTTGGACTAGGCTACGTATCTGATGAAGGTGATTGGGGCGCAGAACTTGTCGCAATTTTGAGTAAAGGGGTAGAAGAAAGTACTCAACTTAGCTACACCTCGTTGAACAACGGTGCAGGTCCATCGCATACGCCTGCAGGCTATGCTGTTTTCGATCTGCTCGCCTACTACGACATTACTGAAAACCTGCGCTTTACCACGGCGATCTACAACCTTACAGACAAAGAGTATTACCGCTGGGAAGTACTTAATAGCGTAAGAGACGGTACTGGTGGTTTCTTTGGCGGTGTGAGCGGTAATGGATACCAGCGCTACTCAGAGCCAGGCAGAAGTATTAGTGCCTACGTCACTTACCAGTTCTAATGTAACCAAAGTGCAGGCCATACTTAGCTCAACTTAGCCAAGTGGCCTGCTATTCACTCAAGTATTCTCCCATGAATGTTTATGAAAGTTTGTTCACGAAAATGGGTGATCGAAAGTTCCTGTTCAAACGTTTTCTCGCTATCTCTCTTTTTAGGACTTTCACTATGTTTGGACTTTTTAAAAGCAATCCAACCAAAAAGATGCGGAAGCAGTATGACGCCCTTCTTGAAAAAGCCATGCACGCGCAAAGAAACGGTGACATAAAGACTTATTCATTGCTTACCGCCCAATCAGAAAAACTGTGGAAAGAAATAGAAACACTGGAGAAGAATACACAAGGAACATAAATGCTAGGCGCTTGCACATTGCGTGTGACCGAATACTAATACGTGATGTTTACACCTAAGGCGTAGCGCGCCCCCGCGTCTTGCACAAGCAAGAGATGATTGCTGAATCGGCCGCGCTTATGCACGGTTTCGTTAGTAATATTGATACCTTCAAAAAATACAGAAACCCTCGGGCTAAATTGGTATGAAAGGCTCATATCCCACTGCTTGTAGGGGCTAACAAAAGTAGGCTCGGTGCTTTGGGTTTGGTTCAGCGATTGCAAGAACCCTTCTCGCTGGTTCCAGGCCACCCGCCATTGCAGCGCATTTTTTTCATAAAACAGCACCATGTTTTTGGCACCCGACAACCCTGTAAGTGCGAACGTTGAACGGATATTGGCGGTGTCTAATTCAGCGTTGCTGTCTACAAAGCTCGCATTGGCCTGAACTCCCCACCCTGATTCGCCAAATAAATGCTGCACTGCTATCTCGACCCCTTCAACCGTTGCAGACTCGCCGTTGCTGGGAGATATTACGGAAAATCGTGCTAACGCATCAGCATCGTCAACCGCATTTGGATCTGTGCCGGTGCTAGGGTCAGTCACGTTATTAAAGGTTTGTGTACTGCTTTCATTAACAATGAAATTATCTACCGTTTTTCTAAAGTAACCTGCCGATATATAGCTATTTTCCTGGTAGTAATGCTCAATGGCCAAATCAATGTTTTTTGCCTCAAAGGGCAATAGCTGTGCGTTTCCGATACGCGCCCGCAGGTCGCCACCTTGTCGCGTGGTGGTGTAAGTTACACCTGGTGCCATCTGTTCTAAGGTTGGGCGGGTGATACTGTGATTATAAGCCGCGCGAAATACCCAACTATCTAACCAGCTGGCTTTAACGCTCACGCTGGGTAAAAGATTGGTGTAGCTTGACGATTTATCAATATTTACCGAGGCGCCAAACTCTTGCCCCAGTTCGGTTTGGTCTAAAATAACTAACGCCGATAACTGCTCATCGACACCGCTTACCTTTACGTCAGTATATTCAGCACGTAACCCTGCATGCACATCGATAAACCAAGGCGCGTAGTCCTTTTCAATAGCGGTTTGAATATACCCCGCATACACTGTTTCTTTAACAGCGAAAGAGCTTCCCCGTGTTTCAGCGGCTAGACTGACATCCCCAGCGTTTTCTAAGTAACGGAATAATGTATCACCGTCGTGGCGCAGCCACTGATGAGGTATGTTCTCATGCCCGCTAATCGACCCAAGAAAATCTTCGCCTGCGTCAAATATGGTTTGGAAGTTATCGGGAATATCTGGTGCATCAAAATAGCCGCAAAAACTGCAGTGTCTTGCGTCAGCTTCGTTGTCTCTTCTTTCATTAGCTTTTTCGCGCTGAGTTAATGCTCCTCCAACGTCAATTTTGCTAAACCAACTTTCATCCCCAAGCACACTTACATTGATTTTTGCTTGCCCTATATCGTCGTCGACACTCCATCCTCTACGCAGCATAACGTGGGAACGGCCGTTAGCTGGGTCTAAGTAATGGGACACCCCCGCAAGCTCACCTAAAGCGTTAACTTGACGGGGGTTGGCTTGTTCAAAGCCCGATATAGCCGGCAATATGTTTGACTGAGTGTGGTCGAATGAAGAGCGATTTAAATAGCCGATAAGAGAGAGAGAATTGCCCTCTCCGTTATTGTCATCGACATTAGCCATTGAATAAGACAGATCAGTATCAACGATTACGCTATCGCTCGCGATATAGTTTGCTGCAAAACCGAAGCTTTTTAAGGTCGATGAACGGTTAAAAGTGCGAGCGTGAAAGTCTGTGGCGTGCCCACTGTTTTGTGAGAAAGATACCGCTGTGCCATTTTTATCAACCGTAACATCTTCAAGATTACTTGACGTGAACCAATGACCCATTGAGGTTGCCGAAGTCTCTACATCGAATGTCGACCCCAAATAGTCGGCAGTAAGCTCTAGCTTGTTGTTGGGTCTATACTGTAAAACAAGCGCAGATCCCGTACGGGTTCTATCGTCAAAGCGTACTCTTTGATCGTAATTCCTGGGTACATATAGCGTAGAAACGTCATCAGAAAGCTCACTTTCAGGTACGTTAGTATTTACCAACCAACCATCAATTTGCGCTTCTTCTAGTCGCGCTTGACGCTTGTGTTGAGTAAAAGAGGCTAGAATGCCAAACGAGTTATTCAAATAAGTGTTGCTGAACATAGCAGAGGTAGAAGGCGCATATTGTTGCGAGTTAGTATCGTACTGCATTTTAATGCTGCCAGCCGCCCGCATTCCCTTGAAAGAAAGAGGTTTAGCAGTGTGAACATCGATCGTAGCGCCGATGCCACCTGACTGCATAGTCGCCTGGCTTTGTTTGTGCACGGTAACACTGCTGACAATCTCAGAGGCCAGTGTATCAAAGCTGAATTCGCGCCCGAGCTTATCGGTTGCCATAGGCCTGCCGTTTAATAACACCCGATTAAATTCCGGTCCAAACCCCCTCACTGTAACAAGTTGACCTTCACCTTCTGCGCGGTCGATAGATACGCCAGACACACGCTGCAGCGCTTCTGCGAGGTTTTGATCGGGAAACTTGCCCATATCCACCGACTGAATAGTATCAATGATGACGTTCGCGTTGCGTTTGATCCCCACCGATTGAGCAACACGCGCTCGTAATCCCCTTACTTCAATGTATTCAATATCGTAACTACCTTGCTCGTCAGGTACGGTTACCAAGCTATCGTCTTGTGCGGTAATGGCGTTAAAAAGACGACCAAGCAAGTGATTGTTTTCATCACTATCGCTAGCAGGCACTATCTTTATTCGGGTGTTATCGACAATATCAGCACTCAGGCCTGTACCAGCCAAAAGCTTTTCTATTGCTACTTGTGGCGTATAGTTACCACTTACTTCATTTGCAAAAATATGCCTGACTTTGTTGAAGGGGAAGACCACTGTCAGCTCGGCTTGATTGGCAAACGCGATGATTGCCTCGTCTGCACTTTGTGCAGGAATAGCGAAATTTATTGCGGAGAGCGGCGATGTATTCTGTGTAATCACTTCTGCTTGTTGGTGGGGCAGCACTGACTGTGCAATAACAGTGTGACTTGCGCCGAACGACATCATGCACAGTGCAACCGTTAAAGCTTTAGGCTTAAAAGGCAGCATGATTATTGTGTCGAATGGTTCATTTGCCACAGGCATATTCGGTTTTACGCTATTGTTATTATTGATTATTAGAGTGTGTGATGCGTATGCGTCACCCTACACGTTATTGTTGGTGTTGTTTTAAACTAGCGTCGCATTATATACAACCCATTAACAAATTTAATTTTTGAGCGATAATGTTGAAAATACTGGGGGAAAATAGCGTGGCTGTCGTCTTAGTAAGTAACAACGATAAAAAATAACAATATGCCCATAGAAACAGCCATACATAATGCCTATATGTCGGCGCGCGGCTCGATGGCCAAAATGCTATCGCGCCTTGTGCCGCCTAAAGAAGTGGATGACATACTGCAGGATACGTATGTTCGCTTGTGTCAGGCGAAATCTACCGAGCATATTAAAGAGCCCAAGTCGTTTTTGTTTAAAATCGCAAAAAACTTGGCCTACGATCACTTGAAGCGTGCAGAAACACGCATGGTAGACGACAGCATAGAGGTTGCGGCAGCACTGGAAAGCGCAATTAGCGGTGTTGAAGATGAAACATTTCACAACAACGCCACCCAGCAAGAGTTTAAGTTATTTTGTGACGCAGTGCGCGCCCTTCCCAAGCAATGCAGGCGCGCATTTGTATTGAAGAAAGTGTATGGATACTCTCTTAAAGAGATTGCCCAAGAATTAGAGATAAGCGAAAAAACCGTGGAAAAGCATATTGCTGAAGGAATAAAAAGATGCACTTTGTTTATGCGACGACAAACGACGTCGCATACACGGCCGAATGCTTATCAAAGTGGTGGGCAACACAGTACGGCGGATGTAAAGAGAGACGCCCATGAATAGTTCAACAAACGAAACAAAAAACGCTAAGTCAGGTACCAATAGCAACGTTGTACAGTTTAATAGCGATGAGCGTGTGCTTGATGCCGCCAGCGAATGGCTAGTGAAACTCGACGAAGGGCTTGATGACAATGAAACACAAGCGCTAAAAACATGGCTCGCAACGCCTTTGCATCGAGACACCTTCCTCGAAATGGTAGCCTTGTGGGACAAGATGTCGGTGCTTAGCGAACTGGCTGAGATCGTACCTCATACACCTGAGCCTAGCATCAAACACAAAGCAAACCACACCGTGGCTTGGAAGCGCCCGCTGGCCATTGCTGCCTCGTTTTTAATGGTCGGGCTGTTAAGTTATCAGGGGCTAAATTTATTCTCGCCGTCTAACCAAACCGAACCTGTTGCACAAATGGCAAGCTACTCGTTACAAGCCTCGACCAAACCGGGCGAGCACAAGAGCATTAGCTTAGAGGACGGCAGTACACTATGGCTTAATACCAACTCTCAAGTGAACATCGTTTTTACTGAAACCTCACGGATTATTCAGCTTGTCAAAGGTGAGCTTCATATCGAAGTGGCGAAAGACAAATCCCGCCCGCTCAATGTACTTGCAGCTGGTAAAGCAATACAGGCGGTTGGTACTGCTTTTAATGTGCAATATCACCGCGGCGACCTTGAACTGGTAGTTACCGAAGGCGTGGTAGAAGTCGCCAGTTATACACTTAACAAAGCGAATGGCGAAAGCATTATTGATCCAATTATTAAACCGCAGGCTCAGCCATTGACGTTAGTTCAAGGTGAAAAATCACTTTTATCTTTGCCTAACAGCACCGTTGAGACCGTGTCAGATGAAGATATCGCGAATGATTTAAGCTGGCGTGAGGGCAAGATTGTATTTCGCGGCGAGCCATTAATTGACGTGATTGAAGAAGTAAGCCGATATACGGATAAAACGGTCGTTTTAGGTGATGCTGCGCTTGCTAACATGCAAGTAGCAGGGCTATTCAACACCAATGATGTAGACGCGCTTATTGCCGCCCTTGCCGACAATTTACAGATATCTACAGACTACTCTAGCGACACTATTGTTCTTCGCCCCCGTTAACAGTGGGTTTGGCTCATAAGTTCTTACTTAGCATTATTGAGCTACAAACTAAACACAAAGCGCGTTCTAAAGCTTAACTCGCGCTTTTACCCACTCCCCCTTACAATGACGCCTTATACCAGTCGGCATGCATTGGTATGATAGATAAATGCATCAAACAATAAGGCGTCTTTGATATGCAAATAGGCAGTACTTTAACGGCAATTAAGCAGCTCACTTCCAGGCTACTATTTCTGGCCACCTGCGCGGTGCTATCTAATACAGCTTTCGCCATTGAAGCTGGCCAATATTACTATTTCATTTCTGACAAGTGCGTGGCTAAAGGCCCTCAAACGCCCGAAGAGCGAGGCGCCGTAACCCCAGATGTTATGCTATTTGAAGTGTTACCTGCGGGGATCAGCGACTACTACGTAAACATGAATACGAGCGCACTGATTCACTATACAGAGGAAGGGCAAGCGGACCTTTCTTCAATGGAAGCAGAGCAGGCCTATACTGCTGGTAAAGCACCGTCGAAAGACAGCCTTAGAAAAGATGGCAATGCCATCCAGCACGACTTCATGCTGCAGCGCGAAGCAATAGATTTAAAAACCTTGATAAACACGTTAAATGGTTTTTCCCAGCTGCAGTCTGATAAAGGCTACTTTTTTAAGAAAATCGTAGGCCTTTCTAACCCCGATGCTAAATTTAAAGCCATTACCCGGGTTCGCTTAAGCGATATGGGTTACGACAATCGCATGATGCTAACAAGCTATTCCAGCGACTACTTTATGCTGGATGAACAAGGTAAGGCCTCTGACACAGCTTTTATTACGGTAGATCACGGCGCAGCGCTACGCAATTCACTGCACGACACCAACAGCCCGTACGCCATATTTACCAAAAATTCAGTATGCGGTGAAAAGTGGGAGCCGGGCAATTAACAAGGTAATTAGCTAGGACATACTTTAAAACGCTTGTTGAATGGATCGGGCTTACTTCGGCCTTTAGCGGCTTTGGTTTTAAAAGGCTCTGGTTTTAATTACTACGATAAAGCGTTTTAATAAGGTGGTAGCCGAAACGGGTCTTCACCGGCCCGTGTACTTTGAGCACTTCTTTTTTAAATACCACATCGTCGAAGGCTTTTACCATTTGGCCTCTACGGAATTCACCAAGATCGCCGCCACGCTTGCCCGACGGACATTTAGAATGACGCTTTGCTAACGTCGCAAAATCCTTACCCTTTTTAAGCTGCTCTAAAATAGAAAGCGCTTCTTTTTCTGTTTTAACCAAAATGTGAAGTGCAGATGCCGTTGCCATGCCTCTTCCAATATTGAAGTATTAATTATTGCAGTATACCGTATAATGCGACACATCATGGATGTTTCAAAATTATTATATCAATGGAGTGGTATGCGCCAGCTTGTAATATTACTTTGTTTTTTACATCTCACATTTGCGGCGGAGGCTGATCAGCCAAAAAATGTGATTTTTATCCTCGCTGACGACTTGGGCTGGAACGACACGTCAATCTATCAACATAATAAGTTCTACGAAACGCCGAATATAGATGCTCTAGCACAAAAAGGAATGACATTTACTCAGGCATTTAGTAATAGTCCATTATGTTCCCCGACTAGAGCTTCTATCCTCACGGGCCAGACACCTGCTCGACATGGTATTTTAAATCCGAATATCGAGACGCCTACAGTTAGGCTTACTTCATCTGAACGTAGCAGTGGTCCCCGAAATCAATTATCAACCGTTCCCCTCACAGCCACTCGTCTTGACACATCACTTCCTACTCTGGTCAAGGTTTTAAAGAACGAGGGGTATCACACGGCGCATTTTGGAAAATGGCATTTAGGCTCTTCGCCATATAGCCCTCTCGAACATGGTTTCGATATAGATATTCCGCACTTCAGCGGCTCTGGCCCTTACGGAGGTTATCTTGCACCTTGGTCTTTCGCGCCGAATTTAACGCCCGAAACAGAAGAGGAACATATAGATATCCGTTTAGCTAAAGAGGCAAAAAAGTGGATTTTAAACAATCACAGTCGAGGTCCTTTTTATGTAAATTTCTGGCCATTTTCGGTACATGCTCCCTTTAACGCCAAGCAGGATGTTGTGGAGCACTTCATTAACAAGCGTTCCCCTTTTAACAGCCAACGAAGTGCAACTTACGCAGGAATGGTAAAACACTTCGACGATGCTATCGCTATTTTATATGACGCGTTAGAAGAGGTTGGAATTATAGATGATACTATCATCGTGTTTACCTCGGATAATGGGGGGAATATGTATGATGTACTGGGCGAGATTCATCCAACAAGTAACTTTCCTCTTCGCAGCGGTAAGGCGACGCAATATGATGGTGGCAGTCGCGTACCTACATTCATAATATGGCCAGGCCTCACTCAGTCAAACACCTTATCCAATCAACCTATCCAATCTGCTGACTTTTATCCTACTTTATTGAGTGGGTTAAACGCAGAAATGCCGAAAGGACATATTGTAGATGGTGAAGATATTCGCCCAATATTGCGTGGTGACACCTTATCGCCCAGACCTATTTTCACATATTATCCCACAATGCCTCGCGTTCCCGATTGGTTACCTCCTTCCGCTACAGTCTTATACGACGGTTGGAAACTAATAAAGACATTTTTTTACGGTGACAAGGAAGAACATAGGTACGCCCTTTATAACGTTGCAAGTGATGTAGAAGAAGCCCGTAATCTAGCGAATGAGAGGCCAGATAAATTAATAGAATTAGACAGTATTTTATCTGAATACTTAGTATCCACAAATGCCTCTCTGCCTCTCGAAAACCCCGACTATCAACAAGGAACATTTAGCTTTTACAGCATCGGAAAACCTGCAGACCAATATCTACTCCCTGAAGAACAGACATCGAATAACCTATCCCTAGATTTATCGATATCAAGCCCCCTCGCAAATGCTGAAGACAAGCTTTTTGCATCATGGGATCTATTGAATGGAAGTGCTTCCTCAAGCGTCAGTTATCGCCAATTCATGGGCCCAGACGTAACAACCGAGGCACAGAATAATGGTTTTAGTTTCACGGTACCAGAAGTGGATACTGCTCAATTTATCAGCTTTGCGTTCATTGCTAAAGACCACGAAAAGACAGTTAGAAAGCAACTGAGCGTTAAAGTTTTGCCCGTGAACGTTGCACCTACGATCGGTTTGTTACATACAACTATCACAGCTTCAAAAGGCAGCAGATTAACCATTAACTACACTGTGAATGATGTTAATAAAGATAAGCTCTACTTGAGGGTTCAAAGCGATGATTTATCTATCGACGAGAATATCAGTATTGCACGACCTGTTTATTATCTCGATATTCCTGCCTCATTTACTCAAAACCAAGCAGACATAAATTTTACTGTTTCCGATGGACTCACTTCAAACTCTAGTGCATTACGGATTACTCTTTCCGAAGCTCAGGGCGGAGGCTCTACAAATAACGGTGGAATACAAGAGAGTAGAACAGGAGGAGGGAGTATTATTATGCTAATTCCAATCCTGTTAATTGCTTTAGGACTCAGAAGTTTGTCTTATTCGCTACTCAAAAGCTGAAGTAGCTTAGTTTGAGATAGATTTTAATTGTAGGAATGTTAAATAAGCCACTAGCGCGAATAAAATGTTGATAATACCAGAATTCGACTTAGCCCAAGCGATAGGAATGTTGAGTTTTGCGCTTGGCATTTTGTGCTTTTATCAGCGTGATGATCAGCACCTGCGAATAATGATGGTGGTGATGAATTTAAATCACGCCCTGCATTTTGCGCTACTTGGTGCCGTTACCGCATGCTTAAGTGCCTTACTTTCAGTGGTAAGAACAGGCATTTCGATTAAAACCCGTTCTCGCAGTGTCGCCTATCTATTTATATTAATATCGCTAGCAGCCGGGCTGTATTTGGCCGAAGTTTGGTACGACTTATTCCCTATTTTGGGCACATGCATAGGTACTTATGCCTTGTTTTGTTTATCGGGGATCCGCATGCGTTTAGCGTTTTTGTGCGGTGCAATATGTTGGCTAACCAACAATATTATTGTCGGCTCTATTGGCGGCACCTTGCTTGAAGCTACGTTACTGGCAGTTAATAGCTTCACCATTATTCGCTTGTACAGAGGGCAAAAAGCACTCGGTCAGGCCTGATTCCCAATCTATGCCAGACTATGCTCCCAATCTACACGCCTTGATTGCCCAAAGTGAATGAATTGCTATACGCACACTGTATTGGAAGCTTTCAAGCAAATATTACCGAATGACTAGAAACGCCTTATTCAAAACGAAAGTGCAAACAGACTCGTTACTGACGTGTGATAGTCCAGTGACATAGCGATAGATAACAGCGTTATATTCACAATGGAAAAACCGAAAACACGTTTTGCCCAGCCTTCTACGTTGATGTCGGGTCTGTATCCGCGCAGTGCCATCAACAGCCACCAAAGGCTAGTTGCAAAAGCTACTGTTAAAAAGCCAATACCCGTATAACCGCTGAGTGGAAGCAGCATTACCACTAAAGCAAATAACGCAATATGAAGAACAATATGGCGTTTTGCTTTCGCGATACCTTGCGAAACAGGCAATACGGGAATGCCAGCCGCCTTATAGTCGTTATATCTAAAGATAGCGATGGCATAGGAATGGGGCATTTGCCAAATGCTGAACATACCCAGCAAAATAGCTGCAGCCATATCAAACTGACCGCTCGCGGCGCAATAACCTACTACGGGCGGAACGGCCCCCGACAAACTGCCAACGAAGGTGCCATACACCGAATTTCGCTTCATATACAGGCTATAAACACCCACATAAATGACGTAGCCAAAAGCGGCAAAAAATACGGCAGTAAGGTTGGTGTAAGCTGCTAACAAGCCGAACCCCGAAATGCCTAGCACAGCACCATGCAACATCGCAGTAAGTAATGGCAGTTCGCCTGTTACCGTAACCCGGCTAGCCGTGCGCTGCATTTTGCCATCGATATCTCGGTCAATGCAGTTATTAATGACACAACCTGAAGCCACCACCAGCGATAAACCGATGAGCGTTGCGAGCAATAGCCAGTAATCTATATCGCCACGGGACGCGAGCAAGAAACCGCCCGTTACCGAAATAGCATTGCCCATAATAATGCCGGGCTTGGTGACTGACAGGTAACGTTTATAAGTAGAGGTCATGGGTAAAATCCAAATTTAAAACGCGCCCATTTAGACGCGTATCAAGGTGTACTGAGAAGCCCCAATGTTGCCCCCCAAATAGGTTGCCCCAATAGAAGGGCTTATCGTACTGACCGCGATGAAGTAAACACATTGAAAAGCCTGACATGATTGTCAGGCTAGACCACACATATACAGAGACTTGCTAATACATCATCATGGCGTTTGATTCGTAGATGATCCAAACGGATAACCCAACCACCATGAAAATAATAAGCGCACTGAATAAAAACGAAAACGTATTGGCTCTGCCTTCTTGGGTAACAAAGTTAAGGTGCAAAAAGTACTTAAGGTGCACCCAAATTTGAACCAAGCCCAAGGTTACCACGCTCCAAATCGTGGTAACTTTAGATAGGTCGCCATTCATCACTAGAGTGAACGGAATAGCGGTGAGCACCACAGATAGAATGAAGCCAATAACATAAGACTTCACATCGCCATGTACGTCATCACTATTGTTGGTCGATGAAGCGTGACCGTCCGTATTTGAAGCTAATTTTGCATCGTGTAACGCCATTACATTGCCCCCATTAAGTACACTACAGTAAATACACATATCCATACGATATCGAGGAAGTGCCAAAACAAGCTTAAGCAGCTAAGTCGGGTAACGGTTTGCTCACCTAGACCCCGGCGGGTTACTTCGATAAACATGATCGTCATCCAAATAAGACCCGCTGTAACGTGCAGTCCGTGCAGTCCCACTAGCGAGAAAAACGCCGTTAAAAACGCACTTTGCTGCGGCCCGTTACCGTGCTCAATAAGGTGGTGGAATTCGTACACTTCCATACCAATAAAACACGCACCCAGTGCCCATGTCACCGCCAGCCAAGCAAGGGCGCCTGACTTGTTTTGTCGATGAGCGCATATCATGGCAAAGCCAAAGGTAATGCTGCTTAAAAGCAGAGCGGCTGTTTCAACTGCGACAAAGTTGAGCTCGAAAATATCTTTGCCAGACACACCGCCTGCCGTATTCATAAACAGCACAGCATAGGTGGCAAAGAAAGAAGCAAACAACAAACAGTCGGTCATTAAATACAACCAGAAACCAAACACGGTGTTGTTTTCATGATGTTCTTCGTGTGCGTGTTCATGCGGCATTGATGCGGCGCTTGATGTTGCAATAGTACTCATGAGCGACCTCCCACTGTATTGGCACTTAAGTGCGTAGCTTCAACTCGTTCAACCTCATCTACCTGCACGTAGTAATCAACATCCGAGGTATAGCAACGCTTAATAAATACTCCTATTCCCGCCACTAAACCGACAACAGCAAGCCACCAGATATGCCAGATAAGGGCAAAGCCCATTAGAGTAAAGCTCATACTCATAAACACACCGGCTGAAGTATTTTTTGGCATATGAATAGGCGCGTAATTTTCAGGGCGTTGATACGACTCGCCGCGTTCCTTCATATCCGTCCACGCATCAATGTCTTTGATGTGAGGTATCTTGGCAAAATTGTAAAACTGAGGCGGTGACGCCGTTGACCACTCTAGCGTGTGACCATTCCACGGGTCGCCCGTTGTATCGTTAAGCTTTTCTTTGTTTTTGAAGCTTACAAACAGCTGAAGCAGCTGGAAGAAAATACCAATTGCTATAACAAACGCACCAAATGCAGCAATGTATAACCAGATATTCCAGTCAGGATTGTCGGTGTGATTTAAGCGGCGTGTCATACCCAAAAAGCCAAGCACGTACAGGGGCATGAACGCCAAAAGGAAACCAATTTGCCAGCACCAAAAGGCTGCTTTTCCGGTTTTTTCGTCAAGCTTAAAGCCCATGGCTTTCGGGAACCAAAAAGCAAAGCCAGCCAGATAGCCAAATACCGCACCACCAATAATGGTGTTGTGAAAGTGCGCAATGAGAAACAAGCTATTATGAAGTACGTAGTCAGCACCTGGAATAGCAAGTAACACCCCTGTCATGCCGCCAATGGTGAAGGTCACCATAAAGCCTAACGTCCACAGTACAGGCACACTCAATATTAAGCGACCGCGATACATGGTGAATAGCCAGTTAAACAGTTTCACGCCCGTGGGTACGGCAATAACCATGGTCATAATGCCGAAGAAGGCATTCACATTGGCGCTTGAACCCATGGTAAAGAAGTGATGTAGCCAGACAATAAAACCGAGAATAGCAATGGCACCCGACGCATAAACCATCGACTTGTAGCCAAACAGGCGCTTAGCGGTAAACGTAGATATAACTTCTGAAAAAATACCAAATGCAGGCAGTACCAGAATATAAACCTCAGGGTGTCCCCACGCCCAGAATAGGTTGATATACATCATCGAGTTACCACCGGCTTCATTCGTGAAGAAGTGGAAGTCCATGTAGCGGTCTAGGGTTAGCATGGCTAGCACAGCCGTAAGAATAGGGAACGAAGCAGCAATCAGAATGTTCGCCCACGTACAGGTCCATGTGAATATAGGCATTTGCATTAACTTCATGCCGGGCGCACGCATTTTAAACACGGTAACTAAGAAGTTTACGGCGGTTAGCAGCGTACCGAGCCCGGATATCTGCAGGGCCCATATATAATAGTCGACGCCAACCCCGGGACTAAACTCCAACCCGGCTAGCGGCGGATAAGCAACCCACCCTGTTTTTGCGAATTCACCTAACCCCAAAGACACATTTACTAGAATTGCGCCACCTGCGGTCAGCCAAAAACTTAAGTTATTTAAAAATGGAAACGCCACATCGCGAGCACCAATTTGTAGTGGCAAAATGATGTTCATCAAACCAATCATAAACGGCATCGCCATGAAGATAATCATGATAACGCCATGGGCTGTGAAGATTTGGTCGTAGTGCTCTGGCGGTAGATACCCGGGCGCACCATTGGTTGCCATTGCAAGCTGAGTACGCATCATAATGGCGTCGGCGAAGCCACGCAGCAGCATGATCATAGCCAACACAATGTACATAATACCAAGACGTTTGTGGTCGACAGACGTTATCCAATCAAACCATAGGGTTCCCCACTGTTTGTGCTTGGTGATAAGCATGGCAATGACCACACCCACCACTGCCACAACAGCTAGTGTCACCATAATAATCGGCTCGTGATAGGGCACGGCCTCAATAGATAATTTACCTAATAAAGACATGGTTATTGTGCATCCTCTTGGTGATGGCTGTGTTGCATTTCAGGCATGGCGTGATGTTCGCCCATGGCGGCATTTTCCGGCTTGTTGTAGAAATCCATAGAGCCGTGATCTTTCATGTATTTCATAACAATGTTATGAAATAAACCGTCATCGACTTTGCTGAAATAGGTCACCGGATTGTTTTCGCTTGGCTCAGCAAGCTGCTCGTAGGCACCTGACGTTAACGATGTTTGCGACTGCTTAACGCTGGCAACCCACGCCTCGAAGTCATCCTCGGTAGGTGTGGCAATAGCGTTAAACTTCATTCCAGTGAATCCCGCACCGCTGTAATTTGAAGAAATGCCTTTGTACGTACCTGGCTCGTCGGCAATAAGATGAAGCTTGGTTTCCATTCCCGCCATGGAATAAATCTGGCTTCCTAGCTGAGGAATAAAAAACGAATTCATGGTGCTTTCAGAAGTAATCTTAAACGCAACGGGTTTATTGGCTGGAAACACCAATTCATTGACCGTTGCGATACCTTGTTCAGGGTAAATAAACAGCCACTTCCAGTTGAGCGAGACTACTTCGACAGTAAGATGCTCTCCTTGACCTTCTAGCGGTGCATAAGGGTCGAGTGCGTGAGTAGAGCGCCAGGTGATCACACTCAACGACACGACAATGAGAATTGGAATGGACCACACCACCGCTTCTATTTTGGTTGAATGTGCCCATTTAGGGGTATAAATTTCGAAATCGCGACTAGCGCGATACTTCCACGCAAAGTAAAGCGTAAGAAAAATAACGGGAACAACAACAATCAGCATGAGGATAGTGCAAAGAATAATCAGGTTCTTTTCATCCATACCCACTTGCCCTTTAGGGTCAAGCACGCCACCGCTGCAACCGGCCAACGTCAGCCCTGCACCAGCAACAATTAAAGTAAAAAGGTTACGAATAGACAAAACAAGTTCCTATAACCCACAAGTTGAACGGCGATGACTGGGCCGCTTAATAGAGAATGGCAGCGTTACAGCATCGAAAAACACACCGGTAAAGCTTTGTCACACATACTGCGCAACGCTTTCGGCGTTAAATAATTAAATCGGAGACGTTTAACTAAAAAGTGGGGGCGCTCTACTGCCAACCGTCTGAACAAAAGGCTGGGGGAATGTAGGGCAAAGGTAAGGAATAGGTCGGCGCTGTTTTGTTATTTGCGCCTTTGCTATAGCCGTGGCTTTTACCAAGAGACCAACTAATACTAATGCAATAGTGGGAACAATAAATTGCGAAAGCGTGTGATTGGCCAGAGCAATGAAAAAAGGCTCTACAACCAAACTTTCATTAAACGCACTGACAAATTCTGCCGAGTCAGCCAAGGTACCACTGATAACTAGCGCAATGTTCAGCAGTAACACCAGATTAGCCAACCACAGCATAGCGCCTACACCACTGGTGTAGTTTATTGCGGGTCTAATCGAAGAATTCAGTTCGTCTAAAAAAACGAAAGAACGTGGTGCCATATAGAATGTAATGCCTTACAAGAACAATGCTCTAAGTTTAACGCTGCTTCAAATGAGAATGAGAAAGCAGGCGTGGCAGAGTAATCTCAAATAAGGACAAGTACAAGCCACCTATCGACGGGCTAAAAAGACCTAGTAATTAAAACACCAGACACAAATGACTATTTTATTAACATTCAGAAGGTAAGACTCTGCTTCCACAGATTTATCGTCGCCCTTAGTACAGATGTCACGCATTTATTCACTTTTTCGCTCGCTGAGTCTTCAACTTGCACCTCGGCAGCACCTACACATGTTAATTTTTTGTTTTAAATATACAAAATTAAACCGCTTACCGGACGCGGTTGATAAAGCGTTAACCTTCTTATAGATGCGATGAGTTGCACGACAGTTTTCTCCCTTTTCTCAATGTAATTGATTTAAAAATCATCAATAATTTAAAATGCCACCGGTAGCATTTTGTTTAATTCGTGTTAATATCGAGCAGTATTATCTTGATTTCGGGACCGCAAAAAGATGGAAAGGTATGTAATTCCCAGTGTTATGCAGGCGCTGCAGCTATGTCAAGCCATCGCCGAGTCTCGCTCGGGGTTAAGTGCCTCTGAAATTGAGTCAGCGCTTAAACTACCCCGCACATCAGTATTTAGGTTACTGAGAACATTAACCAGCGAACGGGTAGTTGAAAAGCGTGGTACAAAATACTTCTATGGCACACGCATTTACGAAATTAGCGCCGCTAACTCGCGCAGCAGATACGTTCAGAGAATCACTGCACCTGCGCTTTCGAAACTTATAGCTGCAACCAACGCTAGCGCAATTATCTGTACATTAGGCGACTACTGCGCGTTTGTAATTGACGTTTTAGATGCCAGAGAAAAGCAAATAACAACAATAAGGCCAGGGACAAAACTGCCCTTATTTGAATCTGCTGCGGGTCATGTCATGTTGGCCTACCATCCCAAGTATCAAAACATGAACGACAGCACACACCCCGCAAACTTTGATGAACAACAAGCCGCGAAATTACGAGCAACAACGTGTACCAGAGGCTATGCCGTCAGCCACTTCGCACCGCGCAACGTAACGCTTGTTGCCGTGCCAGTCTTCATGCGAGATGGAGAGCTTGTATCAATTTTAGCAATAGAACTAGAGGGTATGATCCACGACGTTAAGGTGCTCCAAGCATGGAGCGCTAAACTCAAAGACATCGCCCGCCAACCAACCACCGGTGCCCACCCTTACGAGCAGGACATGCAGTAATGAAATATATTCCAATTCAACTGATTGTCGCTTTCGTCGCGTTTCTCGCCTTGTCTAACTGTCACGCACAATCATTGGCGTTTGAAGGCGCGCTGGGGTTCGGAAAATACACGCAAGGTGGAAACCAAGGAAAAGTGTTAGTTGTTAGCTCTTTGTCTGATAATGCCAAAAGCCCACAAGAGGGAACATTGCGATGGGCTATTGCGCAAGACTATCCCAGACTGATTGTCTTTAATGTGTCTGGCGTGATCGCGCTAGAAAAGGATTTAGAAATAAAACATGGCAACGTCACCGTTGCAGGACAGACATCTCCCCACGGAATTGTAATTTCTGGCGCATCAACAAGCGTTGAAGCTAATCAGGTCATTATTCGACACATGCGCTTTAGGCCGGGGAAAGACAGTGAAGAAGGCGATGCAGTAACCGTTAGAAATACCACTGATGTCATTATCGATCATTGTTCGCTAAGTTGGTCAAAAGACGAGGTAGGCTCTTTCTACAATAACCAACGCTTTACACTGCAATACAGCATACTATCAGAGAGTTTAAACAACGCGGGTCATCACAAAGGTAGCCATGGCTATGGCGGCATTTGGGGTGGCAGTAATGCTAGCTTTTTGCGCAATATATTGGCCAATCATACCAGTAGAAACCCGCGCATTAACGGATGGCGACTGAACCCGCCTTACCCACAGCAGCAAGAATTCGTTGATATCAAAAATAACGTTATTGCCAACTGGCAAAAAAACTCAGCTTATGGCGGCGAAAACGGCACCGCAAATCTGGTTGGGAATATTTATGCCCCAGGCCCCGCTACGAAAAAGCTATGGTTTTTCCAATTATGGGACGATAAGGAATCACTCACTCGACTTTATGTTGCTGAAAACGTGATGAAGGGCTATAGCGACATGTCTGAGGACAACAGTAAAAGCATAGATGTTAAGAGCGCCAAAACCGGTTCAAAGAAAGAAAAAGACGTAATCACTCGTTCTCTTTCAACGTCGCCTTTTCATCAGAATGAAATAGATAAATTAGGCGATGCGCAACTTACTGCACAGCAAACATGGACAAGCTTGATTGAAAACCAAGACGTAGGTGCTAATCTCACCCGCACAGGTAAAGATCTAGACCCTGTAGACTCGCGCATACTTAAGCAAATACAAAGCAATCAGTACACAAGCAAAAATGGGATAATTGATAGTGAATTAGATGTGGTTGACTGGTCAATTTACAGCAGCTACTTTACTGCCAACCCCGCGCCCTCTCTTACTTTTCATGAAGAAAACTCATGGCGGGTACTCGCAGGAGTCCCAACACTGTGATCACTAAATATTCATATATTAATAATTTGTGAAATAAACGTTAAATATTAGTGCATTCCTATCTGACAAGATCAATACTGCCACCGGTGGCATAGCAAAATACAAATACTACAGCTATGTCGATTTTGGAATTTAGGAGTTCAAAACATGAAAGTGTTTCAATGGACAGCCCTCGCTCTAGCCGTGTCCACGGCGTTTTCCAGCATGGCGCAAACTGCACCCGCTCAGGAAAATACCGAGCAAACTGAAACAAATGAGACCCCTAGCGAAATTGAAGTAGTTGAAGTAAAGGGTGTTAAACAGGCAGACCTTAAAGCGCGTGACTTAGAACGCATGAAAAGCGGCTTTAGCTCTGTTATTTCTACCGATGATTTAGGCAATTTTGTTGATCAGAACGTGGCGGAGTCCCTTCGACGACTGCCGGGTGTTACGCTACAGCGCTCTGAAGGCGAAGGTAAGTTTGTCACCGTACGGGGCTTAGGACCCGGCTTCGTATCCATAAATATGAACGGCGCACAAATGTCTGGTGCAGGCGAAGAACGGAAAGTGGGATTAGACGCACTTCCTGCTGACCTTCTCGGTACCATTGAAGTGCTGAAAACACTCACCCCAGACCAAAACCTAAATTCCATTGGCGGTACAGTCAACGTTAAAGCAATTTCAGCTTTCGATCGCGGCAAAAACACATTAAAAATGCGTGTTCAAGACGCATATTCAGAAGCGCGCGAAAAGCACTCTCCGAAATTTAGCTTAGACGGCACCCAGTTTTTCCTCGACAACACCTTTGGTATTGGCTTTGCCATCTCTCACGAAGACCGCAAAACCCAGATAGACGAAACGCGCCACCACAGCACCAACGAAATGAAGTTTTACACCGCCGACTTGGGTAAAACAGAAGAAGAAATTGCCCAGGGTGACGAAATTCTTGCGCCTTCTCAGTTAGAAGTTCGTCGCGAAATTGCAGGAAGAACTCGTCAAGCAGCAGCACTAAACCTTGAATACAAGCCCTCTGCAGACGCCTACTATTATGCCAAAGGCACGTTCACTCAGTTCGAAGATGATGATCGCGCACAGCGAGAATTTTACGATTTTCAAGATGCTGGCTCTGTCGGAAACGATGAAATTGTATACGTAAACGGCGCTACGAAAGAGTTTATTCTTAGCGATATTGACGTATTCCACCAGCATTTCCTACAAGAAAGTAAGAACAAAACCATAACGTTCAGCTTAGGGGGCGAAAACCGTATTGCTGAACGCTTCGTGTTTGACTACGAATACGCTCAATCTCGCTCTGAAGAAGACTCCACTGGTGACCGCCGCGTTCAATTCCGTGAACGAGACCTGATTGTTTATGGTCAAGGCGGTCGCGACAACATTAACGCCCGCATTTTAAGCCCACAGGAAGCTGCTGAAATCGCAGGTCTAACCTACGACCCGGAAAACAGTATTTTTGGAACGTCGGGTAGTGGCGATGGTTCTGACCTTTCAAATTATCAATTCGATAACCTGTTTTTAGAAGGCGGAACGCGAATTGATGAAATTAAGACAGTGAACCTTAACTTGCGAACCGACATTTTTAATGACTGGTTAAACACCATTAAATTTGGTGTGCAGGTGAGTGAGCGCGATCACGTGCGTGACAAGGACCGCTGGAGTTTCGACCCTTCTACCGGCGACTGTAGCGACGACGCATGTATTGCCGCAGTGAATTCTACCCTTGCCGACTATGATACCCAAATACCTTCAAACAGCGCATTCCAGCTGCCGTTTGAAAGCCGCGCAGTTGTCGACCAAATTGTTGATGCCACTCGTCAAACGGTTGAGCCTGCCACAAATGGCGAAGTGTCGATAGAAAGCACTAAGGGCGACTACAGCATTACCGAAGATACGCAGGCTGTATACGCAATGGCAGAGTTGCCATTAGGCGCAGATGCCACACTAACAACCGGCGTTCGCTGGACACAAACCGAGTTCTCTTCTACCGGCTTTTTGTCTTTAGAAAACGATGACTTTGAGTTTAATGGCGCAGGGGCTGGTGCATTGGATATTGCTATCCCTCTTCCAGAAGCGTCTATAAAATACAGTGAGTTTTTCCCTAGTGCACACATTAAATGGGAGCCGAGTGAAAACTTCCTAGTGCGTGCCGCAGCATGGACGAGTTTTACTCGCCCGTCGTTTAAACAAGCCCGTGCATTTGCTGTGTTTGACAGCGATATTGAGCTTTGTCCTCCGGGTTCTGACGATTGTGATGACAGTCAAGGTGGCGCATCGCTTCAACAGTTAAGCCAGTATGTGTTGGGTTCTGATAATGCACTAGATGTGGGTAACCCTAACCTCGTTGCAATGACGTCTATTAACTACGATGCGTCAATTGGCTGGTATCCAAGCGAAAACCTCTTTATGGAAGCGGCAGTTTTCTATAAAGACATCGACAACTTTATCGTAGATGTAAACGGAATTGGCATGGCGCTTAATGACCTGCCGCTAACGCTTCCGGTAAACCAGGTGACTGAGTTTGTTATTCCGCAAGACTTATACCTTAACGAGATAAACATTACCGTTAACGGCAACAAAGCCTCGGTTATCGGGTTAGAGCTTAGCTACAACCAGTACTTCGAAAATGGTCTATTCATTCAAAGTAATGCCACCATCCTCGATAGTGAAGCCACACTAGATAGCAGTATTCGTCAAGGCAAGGTAGCACTGCCCGACCAAGCTGATACCACCTTCAACCTTGTATTTGGTTGGGAGAGCGAAACGTTCTCTGCTCGCTTAATTGGTAACGTGCGTTCTGAAGTTCTTGAACAAATTGGCTCATGCCCAATTACTGCCGATCTTAACGACCCGAAAGGCTGCAAGATTTGGGGCGACCAATATCAAGATTCGGTTAAAAGCTTAGACTTTAAACTTCAGTACGACATTACCGAGTACGCACAATTGTACTTTGACGCCATCAACCTTACCGAGGAGTCTGACCTTCGCTACTTCCAAGGTAACGCGTTAAGCGGCGGCAACATTCTGTACCAAAAAGAAGAATACGGTCGCAGCTACCAGCTGGGTGTAAACATTAAGTTCTACTAATTGTCTGCGCCGGGGAAACCCGGCCTTTTCCACATAATAAAGCTGGAGCGGACATGTAGTGCGGTAGTACGCCCAGTAAAATATGGAGATTGAGTACCATGAAACTCACGAAAATTGCTGCCCTGATGGGTGGTGTTATTCTCGTTACTGCCTGCGGCGAGAAAAGCTCTACCAATGTAACCCTCCCCCCCGACCCAGCACTTACTGGCGTATTTGTTGATAGCCCCGTTGAAGGAATCAATTATTCCTCTGCTTCTGTGGAAAACGGTACCACTAATGCGCAGGGTGAATACTCTTACTTCAGAGGCGAGCAGCTCGCTTTCAGCATAGGTCAGCTGACGTTTCCAGAAACACCGGCATCAAGCGTTATCTCTCCTCTTGACCTGTTCGCAACTGACAACCCTTTTAACCAGTCGGTCGTAAACACGCTTCGACTTTTACAATCTCTTGATACCGATGGCGACCCAAGTAACGGTATAACGTTAAGCGCCAGTGCTGGCGATGTAGCAGTGGCAACCCTCGACGAAGGGCAAACCATTGAAGATTTCTTTAATCAATCTGATGCTGATTTTACAGCCGATGTAGAGGTGTGGCTTGGTTCTGCTGGCGGAGCCAGTGCTACGCTTGTGGATAAAGCACAGGCTATCAGCCATTTTGTAAATTACCTTGAAGCCGAATTAGGTACGCTGTTCCCTAACACCTTTGATGTAACCCGCTTCACAGGCGACATTTACGCACCAACACTGGAAGGCAGAAGTGTATCTCAAGCCACTTACACCTTTACGCCAGACGACGAAGCGAACTTGTCAGGTACTTTTGTAAGAGTGCACGGTGAGGAAAGTACAACAGGTAGCTATGAATTCTCTTTTGGACGAAAAGTCATAGCCCTTAGTTACAGTGAGCAAACTGAGTATCTTATTTCCCGTGCTTTCAACACGGTTAACGAGGTATACAGCCTGTGCGTGATATCTCCAGATAACGCTCAGTCTATGCCGTTAGTGCTGCATGTTGAAAGCTGTCTTGCCAACGAAGACCCGCAAAACTACCTGTTTGCTTTTACCCAGGAACAAGCAGATGTTGAACAGGCAAAGCTAGAGGAAGCAGCGAATTCTATCCAGGCGGCGCTTGAAGAGAATTTCGATACCGACACCGATACGTTTTTCTCATCGTCGTACAAGCGTTTAAGTGAAGAGCCAGACGCCGGTGCGCTTTATTATGTAACGGGTGGCAGCCCGCTAGTCGACGCCACCACAGGTCAACTTACCCTTGAAGGCGATCGATTCAGCATAGGTAATGCTGCAGCCAACCCAGGAGCCAATACGTCGGCATCAGATACGGTAGGCATGGGTATTTATAACCTTAGCGAAGGTTTTACCATTAGCTTCGACGTTATTTCTCATAATGGCGGCGGTACGTTCAGCCTTTATGTAGATAACAACACCACAGGGCAAGATAACTCTGTACACGGTGCTGCTTCTAAGTTTGTAAGCGAAGGATTAGCGGACGGCACAATGGTACCCGGCACACGCTTTACCTACACCTATGAGCCGGGTGACGATATTGGTGGCGGCGATCCTAGTGCACCTGACGCGAAAATTCTCGATAGCTCGGTAACTAATAGTTTCTTCCAATTGCGCACAGATTCGAGTGCCACTATCACTATCGATAACTTAAAAATTGAAACGGTAGCTGACGCAGTTGACCCAGTGCCTCCGGTTGAGCCTGAGCCTACCGAGCCTGAAGAACCCGAAGTCATTCCAAGCGTACCGCTGCCGCTTTCCTATACCTTTGCAGGCGAAAGCGAGGATATTTTCTCGACAAACTTTGCCGCGATTGAAAATGCAGCGGGTGAGCAAGTCGCCATGTTTACCATTACCGGTGGCTCGGTAACGCAAATTGACACTGGTATTCAGCTTGACGGCGGACGCTTTACCCTTGGTAATACTGAACCTGATACCCAAAGCTCGTCTGACGATACATCATCAACCGGTGCACTGGATTTGAGCCGTCCTTACAATGTTATCTTTGATGTCATTTCTGCTGAAGATTCCGAAGGCGACAACAAATTCCAGATTTACGTGGATAACAATACTTCTGGCAGCGCCAACTCACACCTAGGTTCAGATTCTCGTTTCTTTAATGAGCCTGTGCTCGATTTAGTACCGGGAACCACCATGACAGTAGAAGGACAGATAGCAACGCCTAACTCGTACCTTCAATTTAGAACGGAAAGTGGCTCTATTGTGGTCATCGACAATATTCGCATTGAATATATTGATGAAAACACCCTGTTAGAGGAGACGTTTGAAACAGACGCTGACACCTTCTTCAGCCCTGAATACAAGTCGACCGATGGTGGTGCGACACCGTTTTATAGCGTAACGGGCGGCGGCTCAGGTTTAGTGATCTCCGAAGGCCAACTAGCCATCGACAGTGCACGCTTTACCATGGGCAACAGTACCCCAGATACGGACACAACCGCTGATGACACTACAACGACGGGTATATTAGATTTAAGCCGTGAATATACCATTAGTATGGACATCATTGCGGCTGAAGACAGTGAAGGCGACAACAACTTCCAGATATATGTAGATAACAACACCAGCAGTAGCAGCAAATCGATACATGGTGGCGACTCTAAATTCTACAGCGAACTGGTTAACAACCTTGTGCCAGGACAACGCCTAACTATCGATGGATTTATTGGTACACCCACCTCGTTTTTACAGCTTCGTACAGAAAGTGGCGGCAAAGTGGTTATCGATAACTTTGTTATATCGTATGTGGGTGAAGCGCCAGATGACAGCAAGTTTAGCTGTGAAAATGAACCACAGCTTTACTTCTGTGACGACTTTGCATCGGGCTCTTTAGATAACTTCACGCTTATTTCAGACGACGCAGGCTCTAACGGTCCACAAGGCACGTTTGATATTGTAGAAGATGACGGCAACAAAGTGATGCGCTACACCGCTGGCGGTGAAGGTGGCGAGATTTTCTTGGTTAAAGAGTCGGCGCTAAGCAACCTGCCAGAAAATGGAAATTACTTTGTTGAAGCGCGCATTCGTCCAAGACAAAACAGCACCACGCGAAACAAACAGATCTTCCTTCTAGGTCGTTATGATAGCGCTGGAAACTGGTACGGCGGAGGTTTGAATGTACAAAACTCATCAAGCAGTACACAAGTGGAAGTAGCGGTAAGTACCGAAGGCAGTATTTCTCGCCCTGTCCAAGCTAAGTCACCTATTGTACTGGGTGAAAAAGACGGTACAGACGGCACGTGGTACCGCGTGCGTTTTGAAATGGAAAACGAGAAACTCACCGTTTATTTAGACGGCGAGAACATGGGTACAGCAGAAGATACAACCTATAGTGCAGCGGGACTGATTGGCCTTTTCACTAATAACCGCTCGTTCGAGCTGGACGATTTAAAAGTGGGTGACCCCGCTGTTAAACCAGTTCAACTTACTCTGGATTTCAAAGAAACAGAGTGGGAAACCACCACCAGTAGCGAACCGTTGTTCGTTTACGTTACCGCAGTACAAAACGACGGTATAACTGAAGACACGTTTACCGTAACCAGCAGTGATGCGAGTGTGGTCAGCATAGAGCAGCAAGGTCCACAAGTTACCATTACCCCTCGCGCTGCCGGCAGCGCAATGGTAACTTTTACTTCTGGCTCTGACCCTACGTTAAGCAAACACATTGCCGTTAATGTTGGCGAAGGCTTCACAATGCCTACCGCCACCTATGGCGACTTATTCCCGGATACCACACCTTATTCGGGCAATAACAATGCGTATCCCGATACCCTACTCTCGTTAACCTTCGACAGCGAACCCACCTTAGGAAGTAGCGGTGAAGTGCGCATTTACAATGCGACAGACGACACCCTGGTAGACGTTATCAATATTGCAGCTGATGAAGACTTTATTGGCTTTGAAGGCCAAGACAGACAGCGCAAAGTGGCTTACCGCCCAGCATCAGTTGTAGGCAACAAATTAGTGATTAAGCCTCATACAAATGCCCTTCAATATGGTCAGTCGTATTACGTAGCCATTAGCGATGGTGCGGTAACCGGCGCAACGTTAAACGGTGAAAGCTTTAGTGGTATTGGTAAGAGTGCGAACTGGCGCTTTGCAACAAGAACCGCCGCACCTTCTGGCGCGAATGTTACCGTAGATGATGACGGCGAAGCGGATTTCCGCACGGTGCAAGGTGCGCTTAATTACGTGATGCAAAACGTAAGTAGCGATACGCCATCTCGCATTACGATTCGTGACGGCGAGTATCAGGAAATGCTGTTCCTTCGCGGTAACAACAATGTCACGCTTCAAGGCGAGAGCCGAGACAATACCGTGGTGTACTACGATAACTTTGAAAGCTTTAACAGCGGTAGCGGCAAGAGCGAAGCACCTGCGGCGGGCACGCCATCAGGCGGAAGAAGCGTATTTTTAGTGGAAGGCGTAGATAACCTGACGCTAACGAACTTCACTTTGAAAAACTCACACATCAGAAGCAACGACTACTCTAACCAAGCTGAGACGATTTACTTTAACAGTGATTCAGGTCGTCTAACTGCCGTTGATATGAACTTTGTGAGTGAACAAGATACGCTGCTGTTAAAAGGCTTTAGTTGGTTCTACAACTCATTGATTGCCGGCAACGTTGATTTCATTTGGGGTTACGTAAATACCGCACTGTTTGAAAACAGCGAAATTCGCACCATTGGCGACTCTAAAAATGGTAACCCTGACGAAGACACAGCGGGCGGCTACATTCTACAAGCTCGCGTACCTGATATTTCTTATAAAGGGTTTATCTTCTTAAACAGCAGCTTCACCAATGGCCCAGGCCCTATTGGTAACGGTGTACTCGACGACTCTACGTATATTGCAAGAAGTGGCGGCAGCGCGAGTTACTTCGACAATATTACGCTTATTAATAACCGTTTCGACACCCACATTGCCACTATCGGCTGGGCGGGTGAAGGAGTACGCGACCAACCTGCACCAAACCCTAGCCCTGCAACCGCAGCAGCTGGATGGCGTGAATACGGCAGCATGGATATGCTGGGTAACCCGCTTGATCTTTCAAGCCGTCAGTTTGCCCACATTCTCACCGACAGCGAAGTGACTGAACTTACCAGCAGAACGGCAATATTCTCTCACTTTAATAACGGCGAAGGCTGGGTGCCAAGCGAGCCTAACTTACCGAATGTAGCACCTGCTCCAACGCTTGATGCGTACGGTTTTGCACAATACAACTATGCATTAACCGGCGGTGCTGGCGGTACGGTAGTCACCGTAGATAACGGTGCTGATCTGCAGACGGCGTTAGATAGCGCAGCGAACAGCAACACCCCAGTAACGGTTTATGTAGATGGCACCATTACCGACGCAAACAATGGCGGTACGGGCTCACCGATTGAAATAAAAGACATGAACGATGTGTCAATTATCGGAGTTGCAGACAGAGGCGAATTTGACGGTATTGGCATCTTAATTCGACGTGCAAATAACGTGATTATTCAAAACCTGAAAATCCACCACGTGCTTACTGATGGTAAAGACGCTATCTCTATTGAAGGTGATAACGACGGCTCTACCACCAGCAACATTTGGATTGACCACAATGAGCTTTACAGCACATTGTCTGTGGACAAGGATTTCTACGACGGGTTAGTAGATAGTAAACGCGGCGCGAAAAACATCACTATCTCTTACAACTACCTTCATGATCATTGGAAAGCCTCGTTACACGGCCACACTGAGAATGATGTAGACAGTGATAATACCGAGCGTTTAATTACCTTCCACCACAACCGCTTTGAGAATATCGAGTCACGTTTACCGTTATTCCGCTACGGTCACGGTCACTTGTATAACAACTATTATAATCAGATATCCTCTACGGCAATCAATTCAAGAATTGGTGCAGAGCTACAGGTAGAAAACAATGTGTTTGAGAACACGCAAAACCCAATTGTTTCTTTCTACTCAGACGTTATTGGATACTGGAACACGTCAGGCAACCTGTTTGGCGAAGGCGTAACCTGGACAACGCCAGCTGATGGTGACGTTGTAGCAGGACCTGATGCCACGCCTACATCCAGCTACGAAGTGCCGTACGACTACGTACTAGATGATGCCGACGTGGTTAAGCAGCGAGTTATCAACTACTCGGGCGTAGGTAAGATTAACCAGAATGCCGATGACATTCCTCCGTTAAACTAACTCCCAAAAGAGTTAGCACAAACAAAAAAGGCGCTGCTCTATGAGCAGCGCCTTTCTTTTAAGCGTTAAGCTTGGGGGATGATTACATCATGCCGCCCATTCCGCCCATGCCGCCCATATCAGGCATTGCTGGTGCGTCTTCTTTAGGTAGTTCAGCTACCATTGCTTCAGTTGTGATCATTAGTGAAGCAATTGAAGATGCGAACTGTAGTGCAGAGCGCGTTACTTTAGTTGGGTCAAGAATACCCATCTCTAGCATGTCGCCGTAAGTATCGTTACCTGCGTTGTAACCGTAGTTACCTTCGCCGTTCTTCACTTCGTTAACTACTACAGATGCTTCTGCACCTGAGTTGATAGAGATTTGACGTAGAGGCGCTTCCATTGCACGTAGTGCAAGCTTAATACCTACTGTTTGGTCGTCGTTGTCGCCAGTAAGGTCAACAAGTTTAGCTGCTGCGCGAACTAGTGCTACACCACCACCAGGTACCACACCTTCTTCAACCGCTGCGCGAGTTGCGTGTAGTGCATCTTCTACGCGGTCTTTCTTCTCTTTCATTTCAACTTCAGTTGCTGCACCAACTTTAATTACTGCAACACCGCCTGAAAGCTTAGCTAGACGCTCTTGAAGCTTCTCTTTGTCGTAGTCTGACGTAGAGTCTTCAATTTGACCTTTGATTTGAGCACAACGGCCTTCAATCGCTTCTTGGTCGCCGTTACCGTCAACAACTGTTGTGTTGTCTTTGTTGATAACTACGCGCTTAGCAGTACCTAGGTCTTCAAGCTGCACTTTTTCAAGGTCTAGACCAATCTCTTCAGAGATTACTGTACCGCCAGTTAGGATAGCGATGTCTTGAAGCATTGCTTTACGACGGTCACCAAAACCTGGTGCTTTAACCGCTGCAACTTTAACAATACCGCGCATGTTGTTAACTACTAGTGTAGCAAGCGCTTCGCCTTCAACATCTTCAGCGATGATCATTAGCGGCTTACCAGCTTTCGCTACGCCTTCAAGGGTAGGAAGTAGTTCGCGGATGTTAGAAATCTTCTTGTCAACCAATAGGATGAACGGGTTGTCTAGTTCAACAGTACCGTTTTCTTGGTTGTTGATGAAGTATGGAGATAGGTAACCGCGGTCGAACTGCATACCTTCAACAACGTCTAGTTCGTTTTGAAGTGCCTGACCTTCTTCTACAGTGATAACACCTTCTTTACCTACTTTTTCCATCGCTTGAGCAATGATGTCGCCAACTTCTGAATCAGAGTTTGCAGAGATAGTACCTACTTGAGCGATAGACTTGCTGTCTGCACAGTCAGTAGACAGAGCTTTAAGCTCTTCAACTGCTGCCGCAACTGCTTTGTCGATACCGCGCTTAAGATCCATTGGGTTCATACCCGCTGCAACGCTCTTAAGACCTTCAGTAACGATTGCTTGAGCAAGTACAGTAGCAGTAGTTGTACCGTCACCCGCTTCGTCGTTCGCTTTAGACGCTACTTCTTTTACCATCTGAGCGCCCATGTTCTCGAACTTGTCTTCAAGCTCGATTTCTTTCGCTACAGACACACCATCTTTAGTGATAGTAGGTGCACCGAAAGACTTGTCTAGAACAACGTTACGGCCTTTTGGACCTAGTGTTACTTTAACTGCGTTAGCTAGTGTGTTTACGCCTTTTAGCATTTTGCTGCGAGCGTCATCACCAAAACGTACTTCTTTAGCTGCCATGATTAAATTCCTCTAAAATTCGTTTTAACGTTAGTTGTAATTACTCAACAATCGCTAGAATGTCGCTTTCGCTTAGGATTAGTACTTCTTCACCATCCAGCTTTTCTGTTTTAACGCCGTAACCGTCGTTGAAAATAACGGTGTCGCCTACTTTAACGTCTAGCGCTTTAACTTCGCCGTTCTCAAGAATGCGACCGTTACCTACTGCGATTACTTCGCCGCGTGTAGATTTTTCTGCTGCAGAACCAGTCAGAACGATACCGCCTGCAGATTTGCTTTCTTGCTCTGCGCGCTTAAGGATTACGCGGTCGTGTAAAGGACGAATTGCCATTTTCAAGTCTCCTGAAAATTCCACTATTCAAATGAATGTAATTGTCGACATTCAGACAATCTAAATGCCGTGTGTTTAAGGTTGCTCATTGCTGAGCAGTTAAAATCGTTTCTGCACGGATAGATGGGGTAGTACCCAGATAACTTCAAGGGTTTTTGAGCAAAAAAATGTAAAAAATTTGGTTTTTTCGCTAAATACTTCTTTTTACTAGGCAAGTAAACGCCGTTTATCGCGGTAAACGGCGCTCATAACCTGACGGAGAGGGCGTTGGGGCTCGCTATTTTAAGCGCTTATCTGGGTCGTTAGTGGTGTGATCGGTGTACTCACCTTCAAACACATCACCATCGTTATTGTGTGAGCGAGAACGCTCATCGAAAGGACTTTGTCCAAACGGTGACTGACCTTGTCCGAAACCTGAAGCTCCCGGCCCCATTCCCGGAGCAACAACGCGCATTTTCATGTGCTTACTTACCTGGGCGGCAAAGAAGTGACGTGAGCCCGGCATTGCTAAAAGGAAACCGAAGATATCGGTAATAAAGCCTGGCGTCACTAGTAAGATGCCCGCAACTACTAGCATTAGGCCTTCAACCAACTCTTTACCCGGCACTTCATTTCGCTGCATTTTTTCTTGTGCCGTTTGCAGCGTACTTACGCCTTCGCGCTTAACAAAATAAGCACCAATAAAGGCAGAAAGAAGTACCAAGCCAACGGTATTCCAACCACCGATCACGCTGCCCACATTTATCAGCAACGCAATCTCTAAAATAGGTAATAGGGCAAACAGTATAAATAAAACCCGCAAAATGCTTCCTCTTTCATGTATTCATAACCTGTTATAGGGTCTTTGTACGTAATAACAAGAAAAGGTGCCCACCCTTTCGCTTAAATAGCCACTTAAAGCGACCGATAACGACCGTGATATACTGTAGCTATGAAAGAATAGTGCGACTTTTCAGGTCAATTACATATCGACCCATTAGCAAAGTAACAGGCGCGAAATAAAGTAGGAAAAGTTCATGACAATTAAGCTTGTATTGTGCACCACGCCCGATGAAAAGACAGCGCAGTTAATTGCCAGCACGCTTGTTGAAGAAAAGCTTGCCGCCTGCGTCAACATAATCAAGGGTATAGAGTCCGTTTATGAGTGGCAGGGGAAGGTGGAAACCGACGCAGAATGCCAACTGCTTATTAAAACGAACACACAACACGTTTTACAGGCCTTCGATAGAGTAAGCGAACTACATCCGTACGATGTCCCTGAATGGTTAGAACTTAATGCTGAGGCTAGCAGCGCTTACGGTCAGTGGTTACAAACCACGCTACAGCGCTAGTTAAAACGTAATTCTAATAAAAATAACGACAACGCAAAATAGATAAAAATGAACTGTAACTTTATGACTTTACCTCCTTTTCCATCAGGCACTGCATCAGCTTTACTGTTTCGTCGCTTTGGCGCTTATGTACTTTCAGCATTTTTTTTAATGACGTTATTTAGCACGTTCGCCTTGGCTCAGGTGCCCAATGCCTTTGACGATCCGTTCGTGGATGAACCCCAATTTTTAGATGTAGACCAAGCGTTTGCGTTCGATTTTAACCAAAAAGGCGACGTGCTTACGGTAAGCTTCGATATTGCGGAAGGCTATTATCTGTACCTAAAGCAGTTTAAGTTTGTGGCGAAACAAGCCGAAATTGGCGAGCCTGAGTACCCAAATGGGATAATGATTCAGGATGAGTTTTTTGGCGAGTCTGAAGTGTTTTATAACGGCGTATCTATTACCTTACCCATTGAGTCAGCACTCAGTGACGGCGTAGTTAAAATTCGCTATCAAGGCTGCGCTGACGCAGGGCTTTGCTACCCGCCCACAGTGAAAGTCGTGTATTTAAACGAAGTGGGAAGCAGTGCAGTTGCTGATACGGATACGACCTCAGAATCAAATGACGCAGCGGCCTCTTCGCAAAGCGAGCAATTCGATTTAGCGCAAAGGCTAATTGATAAAGATAACCTTGCTCTCACTTTAGCTCTATTTTTTGCACTAGGCGTAGGCTTAGCCTTTACACCTTGCGTATTCCCGATGTATCCCATTGTGTCGGGCATTGTGATTGGTCAGGGCAAGCCTAAAACCGCATCGCATTCATTCTGGCTAACCTTTGTTTACGTTCAAGGTATGGCGATTACCTACTCGCTGCTTGGATTAGTGGTTGCGGTAGCCGGCGCGCAGTTTCAAGCTGCGCTTCAACACCCTGTAGTACTCGGCGTATTCATTGTGCTATTTGTGGCGCTAGCCGTTGCCTTGTTTGGTGGCTTTGAAATTCAGCTACCGGCAAAGTATCAAGAAAAGCTCACTCACATGAGTAACAATCAAACGCCTGGCAGTTTCGCAGGGGTGTTTATTATGGGCGTATTGTCTGGCCTTATCGCTTCGCCCTGCACGACGGCCCCGCTAACCGGCATATTGTTATTCATCGCCCAAACTGGCGATATGACACTGGGCTTTATTTCTCTTTACTTGTTAAGTATTGGTATGGGCGTTCCACTTATTCTGTTCGGCATGACAGGTGGAAAACTCCTACCTAAAGCAGGTAACTGGATGAATGTGGTTAAGGTGACTTTCGGCTTTATGATGCTTGCCGTGGCCATTGTGTTTATTGAGCGTTTATATAATAGCCCAGCCACTGGCTTCCTATGGGGATTGCTTGGCTTCGGTTTATTCGGTTACTACTGGGTACTCAATCGCGCCAGCAAAAACTCACTGATGAAGCTTGTCCGTGCTGTTGTGGTGGCAATAGGCATTATGGGAAGTGCTGGCCTTACTTATCAAGCAGGGCTAAACACTGGGCTTTGGGGCGAGCACTCTGATGGTGTCCACGCAGGGCACCCAGACTTTGTTGTTGCGCGAGACTTGGCAGACTTACGTAATAAAATAGCGGTGGCTAACGCACAAGGTAAAACCGTGATGGTCGATTTGTACGCCGACTGGTGCGTAGCCTGTAAGGAGTTCGAGAAGTACACGTTCCCTGACGAGCAAGTGGTATCTGCGCTTAGCAATACAGTATGGATGCAAATGGACCTTACCGATAACACACCAGAACGTCAGGAGATTTTTGACACCTTTACTGTGCTAGGCCTGCCTACCATTTTGTTCTTTGACGAAAACGGCGACGAGCTAACCAAAGCTCGTGTCACCGGGTTTATGAAAGCAGACGCCTTTGCCGGTCACGTAAACGAGTGGCTTAACAATGGGTCTAACACTAATGATGTTCAAAGTGGTCGCTTGGACTAAGGCGCGTCGATTCCAGGCCTTTCCTCTTCTAATATGGCGAGCGGTGCGAAGCGCCGCTCTCTTTATCTTGGGTAGAAACGAGGTTCAGAAAAGAAGGGTGGCTTCAATGCTGGCCTTCTTTTTTATTTCGCTCACTTTTTCCCTATCAATAACGGCGAAAACCACGGGGTGCTTTGATAACAAACGCTTTTGTTTTGAGCTTACGCCTTCGTCTTCTTCTCTTTATTTAGTCTCAGTACAGAGAAAAGTAGAATTGCCCGTAGCGCTAACTCTGTATTCCAATGTGATGCAAGACATTCCCACCGGCAATGGGGAGCTTAAATCAAAAGCCCACGTTAATGCGTTTTTAGATACCAATGACCAAGTGCCCCTTGGCGTAGTAAAAAATGCCGACGCATTCTGGGCATCTATGCGCGTTAAATGGACAGTGGGGCGCGTAGACGCGTTACACGACAACGCCTATACGTATCTGCCACCGCTACAACCAGCTAGCAAATACCGTATTGTTCAAGGCTTTAACGGCAATTTTAGTCATTCTGGGGCGTCAAGATATGCGCTCGATTTTGCCGCGCCTGTAGGTACACCTATTTTAGCCGCCCGGGAAGGCATAGTGATCGACACGAAAGATGACGGCACGAAAGGCGGGCCAACGCCGAAGTTTGCAAAATACGCTAACTACGTTGTTATTCTTCATAGCGACGGAACCACCGGCGAATACTACCACCTGAAGTATAAAGGTGTTGCTGTGACAAGAGGGCAAGTTGTGGAACGCGGGCAGCTTATCGGTTATACCGGCAATACGGGGTTTTCTTCCTTACCCCACCTTCACTTTGGCATTTATGTAGCCAAATTCTATGGTAAGTACGTGAGTGTGCCGTTTTCCCTCGACAGCGCCCTAACTAAGGCCTCGCCTTAGCATTTATAGCAATACATACTGATACTTTTCGTCAAAACTACCATCTCATCCCCCACTAACGCCTTCTGAGAGTGCAGCATGCTGCGGTTTCACAGGCAGCAAATAAGCAAACTTTCCAATAAACTTTGCGCCGAAAACACCTGATTAGACCAGTATTTTGCTGCGAAATCTTTATCTATCACTATAATCAGCATTTAACACAATAAACGAGCAAATTTATTGGCTTTTTTTCGTGCAACTGTCACAAAAGTTTGTTGAAATGGCAATAACCGTGACTTTTTCCCGAAGATAGCAGCAAACTAGATGAATATTTTGTTATTGAACGGCCCTAACCTGAATATGTTAGGCCAAAGAGAACCCGACAAATACGGCACACAAACCTTGCAAGACATCGTAGATGATTTGCAGGCGCAGGCTGCGTCAAGCAACGTGACCTTATCGCATTTTCAGTCAAACGCTGAGTTTGAACTGATTGATCGCGTGCACGCTGCTATGGGTACTGTTGATGCCATTATTATTAATCCTGCTGCCTTCACGCACACCAGCGTCGCCCTTCGCGATGCATTATTAAGTGTCAATATCCCGTTTATTGAAGTGCATTTGTCGAACGTTCACGCCCGTGAACCGTTTCGTCATCATTCTTATTTTTCTGATGTTGCAGCTGGCGTCATTGTTGGCCTTGGTGCCATGGGCTACTCGCTCGCGCTAACTGCAGCAATCAACTTACCGAAATCGCATAAATAAAGCAGAGACAGAACATGGATATTAGAAAGATTAAAAAACTCATCGAACTAGTGGAAGAATCTGGCATTGCCGAGCTAGAGATCACTGAAGGCGAAGAGTCTGTACGCATCCACCGTGGCCCAACGGGTGTTCAAGCGCCAATGAACTATAGCTTTGCAGCTCCTGCTGCACCGCAAATGGCCCCTGCTCCAGCGGCGGCAGCTACCACTGCTTCTGAAGCACCAGCAGAGCCAGCTCAGCCAGAAGGTCACGTTGTTAAGTCTCCAATGGTAGGTACGTTCTACCGTGCATCTTCACCAACGGCAAAAGCATTTGCAGAAGTGGGTCAGCAAGTGAAAGTTGGCGACACGCTTTGTATCGTTGAAGCGATGAAGATGATGAACCAAATTGAAGCAGATAAAGCCGGTGTGGTTAAGGCAATCTTGGTTGAAAACCAAGACCCTGTAGAATTCGACCAGCCAATGTTCATCATTGAATAAGCGAGTGCTTAACTATGCTAGATAAAGTACTTATTGCTAACCGTGGTGAGATTGCCCTGCGTATTTTGAGAGCCTGTAAAGAACTAGGCATCAAAACCGTAGCAGTGCACTCTACTGCGGATAAAAACTTGAAGCACGTGTTGCTGGCTGACGAATCAATTTGTATTGGTAAAGCATCAGCAACCGAAAGCTACCTGAACATTCCTCGCATTATTGCTGCTGCAGAAGTCACTAACTCTATTGCTATTCACCCAGGTTACGGTTTCCTAGCGGAAAACGCAGACTTTGCTGAAGCGGTAGAAAAAAGCGGCTTTATTTTCATTGGCCCTAAAGCTGAAACTATCAACCTTATGGGTGACAAAGTTTCTGCTATCAACGCTATGAAAAAAGCAGGCGTACCGTGTGTACCCGGTTCTGACGGCCCGCTAACTGACGACGTAGAGCGCAACAAAGCCATTGCTAAGCGCATTGGTTACCCAATCATCGTAAAAGCTGCGGGCGGCGGCGGTGGTCGTGGTATGCGCGTGGTGCGCAGCGAAGCTGAGTTGATTAAAGCCATTGAAACAACGCAAGCAGAAGCAGGCGCTGCATTTGGTAACTCAACGGTTTACATGGAAAAATTCCTTGAGAACCCACGTCACGTTGAAATTCAGGTATTAGCCGATGGCCAAGGTAACGCCATTCACTTAGGTGAGCGTGACTGTTCAATGCAACGTCGCCACCAAAAAGTGGTTGAAGAAGCGCCTGCACCGGGTATTTCTGAGCAAATGCGCACCAAGATTGGCGATCGCTGCCGCAAAGCCTGTATTGAAATTGGCTACCGCGGAGCAGGTACTTTCGAGTTCCTATATGAAAACGGTGAATTCTATTTCATTGAAATGAATACCCGTATTCAGGTAGAGCACCCTGTATCTGAAATGATCACAGGCGTTGACCTTATTAAAGAGCAGCTTCGCATTGCAGCCGGTCAGCCACTGTCAATTGATCAGTCGCAAATTCAAATTCGTGGCCACGCTATTGAATGTCGAATTAACGCAGAAGATCCACAAACCTTTATTCCTAGCCCTGGTCCTATTGATATGTTCCATGCGCCAGGCGGTTTAGGTATTCGTTGGGAGTCGCATATTTACGCGGGCTACCACGTGCCCCCTTACTACGACTCAATGATTGGTAAGCTTATCACTTATGGTGAAAGCCGCGACGAAGCGATTGCTCGTATGCGCCACGCCCTTGAAGAGATTGTGGTTGAAGGAATTAAAACGAACATCCCTCTTCAGCGTGCCATTATGGCCGATGAAAACTTCTTCGCGGGTGGAACCAACATCCACTACCTAGAGAAGAAGCTAGGTTTAGCCTAATCCCCCTTTGGGCTACACGCTGTTTTTTGTGTAGCCCAATTTTCTTTATTCGCTATTCGCTATTCGCTATTCGCTATTCGCTATTCGCTATTCGCTATTCGCTATTCGCTATTCGCTATTCAGCACATTCTAATTTTCCGATTACTACAATCAATTTTTAACAATTTTCCTATTTAAAAACTGGTTCTATACTGCATACAAGTTTTAAGACATCTCCCTGAGTTTTAATGCTTTTGTGTGTTTTACCCTCATTGGAGTCCCACTCCACTTATTGCCGGCATCCCTGCCGGCTTTTTTTTGTATTTTTTCCTTAAACCGCTATTCGTTGCGCTAAGTAATACCAGTCTGCATAGATAATTACCTACTCAGTGGGCAATTATCTATGCGGATTGGTATAAAAAGATTTAATGTATAAACTACTTAATCATGTTGTTTAGGGTTAAACAGGTGCGAAATCTTTTTTTGTTTATTTTACCGCTGATAGCCATTGCAGGAACTAACGCGCAGGCAGAACAAATAGCGCCCACCTTCTCACAGAAGCTAGATATTCAAGTTCGTTACGATAATCGTTCCAACCGCCCAAGCCGCGAACAATATCGACTGCGTTACTATCCCTCTCTTGCCATCACTTCTGCGTGGTCAATAAACAGCTTTGTGGTGACTGGCGATGACTTTTCATCAAGCCACAATACATTCGGCAGCGACAACACTGATTATCTCTACGCAAGGCGACTGTACTTAAGGCATGAAACCGATTCGGGGAAAACTGAGTTAGGCGTTATTCCAACTTACAAAGGGCGTGTTTCTTCCACCGGCTTGTCGAAAGATGGTTGGATAACGGGGGTACGTCACGTGAGGCAATTGCAAAACGACACCGCCATTGAAATAGTCGTTGGTCAACTTGCAAATGCTGAAGCATCTGAAGCCTTTAATATTGGCGGAGAGGATGAGTATTTCGAAATTGAATATTCGGCCAAGATGGGACAACGACATAGCTACGAAGCCAGTTTTGAAAGAATGCTGAACGGTACGTTTGCCCGGGCAGAATATCGATTACGTATTAATGAACAAGATACCGCGTTCATTGAATTAGTGCAGCGTACTGATGAAAGTGCTGCGAAAGTTGTAGTGGGCACCAGCGGTGAATTCGCTGCAAGCGCTTTTAACACATCATATCCTATCGAATATTTTGCTTACTATTCCTATATAGACAGTAGTTTTGGTGAGCGCGCTGAATTAATTGAAGACTTCCTAGGAACAGGTCACGGCGGCTCTCTGGAATTTAGTGGCGTGCTATCTGAGAAGCATGATGTTGAATGGTTTATAAGAGCTGATGTGGTAGATAGCGTCAGTCGATTACTGGCAGGAGTAAAACTCTCCTTCGATAGTTGAATGAAACGAAGCGCCTAATCCACATAAAAAAGGCCCATCAAACGATGGGCCAAACAGCAAGAACGCGTACACACTTTAACAGTGCATAATAAGTTACGGCTTGTCGCCATTGTGAGTTCAGTTACCGCAGATTACGTATTTTTAATCTCTTGAGCTTTAAACTTAAAGTTGAGTTTATTAAACTTTAGTCTGATGAAGCGTTAAAGCTCGTATTGTTTAACTCTAATAATCGTAATTTGAAGGTGTTCTTGTGCCCAGCCCTTACGCTCAGTTCAAAGAAAAACTTCCCATTTCCCGACTTTCTGATGAAGCGCTGCTTGCGTTTCGCGTCCTTTTTGATGATCCTCTCGATATCGTAGACTTAGCGCAAGATATATCTGACTTAACGCTTTACCCGGAACGGCTGAAAGACAGTTATAGAAAGGAGTGGGAAGCCTACGTGCTAAAGGCTCTGGCGTTTGAGATCAAACAACATACAGACGTTTCTCCTGCAGAGTTCATTGAGCTTGTCATGAACAAGGTAGAAGCGATTCAGCAAAATAACGACACCTATCAAAATCTATTGCGTCAGGTTCACCACGCTAAGAGTATTCTGCAATCAGAAAACACGATCGTTTTTCCTACCCCCATGCGTCAGCAGTTAACTGCGTTTCTTTTGCCGATTACTACTATTTCGCCTCCCAAAAAATAAAGGCAGCGACAACGTAAGGCAGTTCCGCTTCTATAGGAATGGTTTCTACACGCTACTTATTAGCGCCTTTAAATTTGTACTGAGAGGGGCAGTATCCTCTGTCCACACCTTCAGGGCGCAGGCTGGCATGTTTGGTTTTTCTACCCGACACGCGCTCTCGCCAGTTCTTGAAGGTTTTCGGTTTGAGATTTTTACGCATAAGCTTTATCACATCTTTTTCAGGCAGCCCGTATAAACGCTCTATTGCCTCGAAAGGCGTACGGTCTTCCCACGCCATTTCAATTACCCGTGATTCTTGTTCTTCAGTTAATGCCATTTCTTACATCTCAATATGCGTGTTTAACCCCACTACATACTTATTTTCGGCTCATTTTGTTCAGTTCAAGTACGCTAAAGTTCCAAACAATTAGTGGCCGACTTAAACGCTCACTTGCTCATCGTCGTTTTCAAACGCTAGCTTCAACAACTCGGCGGCGGCCTTCGCATCGCTCAGCGCGCGGTGATGCTGCTCCATTTCTATGTGAAAATGCTTTGTTAAGTTTGCCAGCGAGTAAGAAGGCAGCCCAGGATAGGTGCGACGCATTTCGCGAACGGTACACATTTTGGGTCGCCTGAAACTTTGCTCTAGTCTTGCAAACTCTTGCTTGATGAACCCATAGTCAAAGTTTACGTTGTGAGCCACGAACACAGCGTCTTCGGTGAAATTTGCCACGTGTTCCGCTACTTCAGCAAAAAGCGGAGCATCTGCCACCATGTCATCCGAAATACCAGTAAGGCGGGTAATGTTGCTAGGAATGCGGCGCTGCGGATTTAACAGGGTTTGAAACCTGTCTACCTCTTTCCCACCAACAAGTTTTACCATACCTATTTCGGTAATCCGGTTGTAGCTGCTGTTTCCCCCAGTGGTCTCTATATCTACCACAACATAAGGCTGTGCTGGGTCGCGTATCCATTTCACTGTTGTTACCGCAACGTCAAATCCAGCTTGCTGCAAACGTTGAATTGAAACCAGCTGATTTCGGCGAAGCTGATCGCCAGGCGCTTTGATTTCTTCAAAGCGAAGTGCGCCGTCAAATACCATGATATCGGGGAAGCCATCTCGGAGGCTCTCAAAGTCTTTGCACATCATGCGAAGTAAAGCATAAATAGAATCTAGCGAACCATGCTCAATTAGCGCTTCTATAGGCGTAAGCAAATGACTAGACCACATAAACAGGCTATTCACTTTGCCATAGTGCATCGTGGCCATTTTGTGAATATGAAAACGCAGTTTTTCTTTGCTATCAAGCGCCTGTAACAACGCTTCAATACTGTGTTCAAACTTGGCGTAAAAGTTATTCTGTTTAAGCGATAACGGTCTGCGATCAAACTCAGTAACCAGCGTGTCTTCTTCGTAAAGTTGCTTCCAAAAGGTAAGGCCGAACAAAGTGCGCCATAATCGGTTTTCCGTGCGCCAGCCTTCAATGCCGTGCCTTGCATAATGCGCCAGCACACCACGCTCAACCTGTTGGTTTTGGCTTACGTCAATATCCAGTGTACGGCTAGCATTGCGAAGCATGTCGGTAACCGTGCTGGTGCGTTTTTTGTGGTATTTACGGGCATAGAAATCTTCTGCAAATGCTAGCAGCGTATCCGATTGCGGATTATCAATTATCTCTTCAAGGGTCTGTTTAACACTATTTTCATTTCCGTCCTTGTAGCTCTCTCTTAACCACTTTTCTTTTGCCTTATCGCTTTGCGCCGCTTTCAATACTTCTAGCCCTTTCGTTCTATCAAACATCAGTACTTTTAGGCCTAATGCATAGAGAAACTGGTCGCGATAAAAACAGGCCGACACACCTTCTGTAATGGGCAGTTCACCTTCGGCAATGGCAAGCAACATATCATCGTTATAAAAAGCTAACTGGCTGTAATGGTTGGCGTAAAACCATGACGCTTGGGCGTCGCTTTTAGTTTCAAAACGCGCCGTATCCGTTACGGAATCAGAACGGGTTCTCATTACGCCTAAATCGCGCATAGAAAACTGATTTAGGCGGCTTTTGGTGTTACCAAAATAGATAAACAGCAAATAGCGAAGTGCATCGTCGAACAAGCACACTAAGTAGTTATCTAGCGAAAAGCGCTCTGGCCAGCCTCTAGCTTCGATATGTTCATTAAGCAACGTCACGAGTTTAGGCTTGGTGAGAGATGCGAGCCCCTGAATACTGCCGTATTCAGCAAGTAGCTCAAGCAGAGCATCTTTGGTCAAGACACCTGCGATGTCATTAAGCGAAGCGTGGGTAAGGTCACCAAACCAGCCGTTGTCGGTAAGCCAATCTATTTGCTCTTGTGGCACAGCGATTTCGCTATAATTGAACTGCGTCCTGTCAATCACTGCGTACTTGCGATTTGCAGCGCGCACAACAATACACTGTTTGTCATCGTCCAACGCTTTAAAACGCCTAACAAAGTCAGTGGCTTCGTCACTTAGAAGCGCCCTGCTAGCACCCTCAAAGAACCCAAGGAACTCGTGAAAGTGTGTAAGGTAATAACGTGGCGGTAAATCTTTTCGCATGAGGTATCTTTGGCTATGAAAACATCAATAGTGTATATTTATACAGCCACGCGAATCAAATTAAATCCTCCGCGATTGGGTATCACATCTGCTGCTAATAGTGCACAGCGTGTACTTTTACACGCGTACGCGCTGTTTAGACACCCAATGAAAGAACGAAGAAAGCTGCGCATCTGCCAATAAACGCTGCAAATTGAAGTAGTGTTTGGCCAACGTCATCTCATCATAAAATCGATGTATACCGCTGTGACATTGTCTGCAAATGTAAATGCCGTCCTGAAGCTCCGCTTTGCTAAAGTGCTTTTTAAAATAGGTACGCCTGTGCATTTTTCGCGGAATAAGATGATGGTAAGTAAGGCGAGTTTCTCTATTACAGCACGGGCATTGACCAACTTTATTTGCCACAAGGTCACCTTTTTCGTCTATCACATCTATTATTTGTGCACCCAGTTTTCTGATTACTCATAAGCGTCAAATGGCAGTCTTGTCCTTTTCTCTTAAAATCAGATACAAGGGGCGTGTCTAAAAGAAAATCCACTCGTCTTTGCATTACGTAACAAATAGCATTAGTGATTACAAAGGCATTTAAATATGAGTTTAACTCGTTCCATGGGCTTTTCCTGTCCTTACTGTATGGCCCCAAATGATGTTGAAATAGATGAAATTAACGATGTTGGCCAAGTACAGGTGCTCGACTGCCAAGTGTGTTGTCAGCCCATTGAGCTTACTGCTTATCAGCACGGTGATGACATTCAGATAGAGGCAGAAAGAGAGAATGACTAAGCAGTTTACCCGCGGTGATATAGACGCCCTTGCACAGCGCTACCGCGCAAACCTAATTAATAGTTTGTCTGGTTTTAAATCGGCGACTTTGGTGGGTACAACAAACGGCGTTACAAACAATTTGGCTATAGTGAGCTCTATTGTTCATGTCGGTGCAAACCCGCCTCTCATTGGCATGATCATGCGTCCACATACCGTCACGCGAGATACGTTAAGCAATATAAAACAGCAGGGCTTTTATACGCTAAATCACGTGTCTGTTGACTGGGTCGACAAAGCCCACCAAACATCAGCCCGCTATGCGCCAGATGAAAGTGAATTTGAAGCCGTTGGGTTAACCGCGCAGATCAGTGAGTCCTTCAGTGCGCCGTATGTCAAAGAAAGTGAAATTAAAATGGGCTTAAAAGTAGCACAGCATTTTACTTTGCTTAATGAAACCGAAATGGTTATTGGCGAAATCCAGGAGCTCTACGTTCCTGAGCAAATAATAGATTCAGACGGCTATGCAGATATAGAGCAAGCGCAAACGGCCTGTATCTCAGGCCTAGACAGCTACCACAGCACACAACGAATTGCGCAATTTGCGTATGCAAAGCCCGATGTAAAGTTAACCGTGAAGTGAACTAATAAACTGTCCAGCGGTCTTACATTCAATACTTAAGGTTGTAACTCTGAAGTTTATTTAATCTGGATCAAGCGAAAATGCGACATTTCGTTCGATCTTTTTTCAAAAAGAGATAGTATTTAAACATGAAACAAAACCTGCCTCTTTGGGCAGGTTTTTGCGTTTAAGGCACTGAATAAAAAAGAATCATTATCGTTTCTATCTCTTAAGGAGAATGTTATGAAATCTGTAAATCGCCGTGACTTTTTAAAGCTTTCTGGCTCGACAGTTATCGGTCTTACATTAGGTGGTGTAGCGTTACGTGCTCAGGCTCAAGAACAATTGAGCGCTGATGACCCTACTGCAAAAGCACTGAACTACACACCGTCGTCAACTGTTGAAGGTGCAAAATGCGCAAACTGCATGTACGTGCAGGGCGCCGATGGCGAACAACACCGCCCTTGTAACATTTTCCCTAATAAGCTTGTTAACGCTGATGGCTGGTGTAGCGCTTGGGTGAAAAAGCCTGGCTAACCAATCGAAAGAAAAGACGTTCAAAAGCCCTTGAGTTAAACCAAGGGCTTTTTTCGTTTCTGTTGAGGCGAAATACGATTATGTACCCTCATTTCCCGCTAGCGAACTACGTCAATTCCGTCTTCGATACCTTTTAGCGCTGGGTTGTCAAAACGTGTAGGCAGAAGGCCAGGCTTAATGAAGAAGCCGTGTTTTGCTTCAAAGACTCTACCTATTTTTAACACGCTTTCGTCTTGCCACTTTCCACCAATAAAGCTAATTCCCACAGGAAGATCTTTCACCTGTCCAGCGGGCACTGTGAGATGCGGATATCCTGCAATTGCGGCCAAATACCCGATACCGATAAAACCGACAGGCGAATGGTCACCATATACGCCGTCTATTAAAAAAGAAGGGCTGTTTGAAGGCGCAACTAGAACATCAACATTGTGCTTTGCTAACAACGTATCAATACCATTTTTACCCGCCGTGTCTTGAATAAGGCGCAGTGAACTTTGATACTTTTCGCTGTCAATGGCTGCCGACGCGAGCGATTTTTCGAAAATGTCTTGATTGAATAACGCTAACTCGCGCTCTGTTTTGTTATTGAAATCGATCAGCTCAGACAAGTTCCTTGCAGGAAGCTCTGCTGGAGACCCCGACAAGTATTCGTTAATACTATGATGGAACTCGCTCAGCAGAACATTATAAGAGTCGGCCCAAAATGAATCTGGCTGAGAGAAGTCACTGATGTCCACCAGCGTCGCGCCCGATGCTTTAAGCTGGTTCAACGCCTTTTCATAAACAGCCAGTACATGAGGGTTATCGCCTTGGCGGTACCTAACCACACCAATACGCTTGCCTTTTAAATCTGTAGCCAGCATTGAAGATGTTGGCATAGGAGGGCGGTGAGACTCAGCGTCTAGTGTAGCGTTATCGCTTGCATCAGGGCCCGCCATGATTGCCGTCATTAGCCAGGCGTCTTGAACGTTAGACGTCATTGGTCCTGCGGTGTCCTGACTGAAAGAAATAGGTACTATGTGAGTTCTGGAAAGCAAGCCCACGGTTGGTTTAAAGCCGACTACCCCGTTTATGGATGCCGGACAAATAATAGAGCCATTGGTTTCGGTGCCCACGGCAAGTGACGCGAGGCGAAGTGACATGGCAGCGCCCGAGCCCGATGACGAGCCACAAGCACTTCTTGATAGCATATGCGGGTTTCGGGTAAGCCCGCCAACTGCACTCCAGCCGCTGATAGAGGATTCAGAGCGAAAGTTTGCCCATTCAGACAAATTGGTTTTACCCAAAATAATTGCCCCTGCCGCTTTCAGTTTTTCTACGATAGGCGCATCGCGACCAGTGTCATTAGCAATAAGCGCCATTGAGCCGGCTGTGGTGGGCATCTCTTTACTTTCTATATTATCTTTTAGCAGCACGGGAATACCTGCCAGAGGGCCAAGCGTCTCGCCATTCGCTAGTCGTTTATCGATGGCCTTCGCTTCGGTCAGCGCGTTAGGGTTCAACGCTAAAACGCTATTTACCTTTTCATCTAGCCGTTCGATTCGCGCAAGATAACCGCTAACGAGCTCAGCAGATGTCGTGTCGCCACTCGCAATCGCTTGCGCCTGAACGTGAGCAGGCTTATCTAACCATTGCTCAATCTTATCTGTATGATTTGCTTGAGACACGCATGCAGTGCATAGCACGACTACGGCCAGCAAAAAACCCTGTTTCAACATAAACCTTTCCTTAACGTATGATCCTAGCGCCTGTTACTCCTTCTTATTATGCAGCGTTTGACGGCAATAGAAGGTAACGTAATGTTAGTTTCTTATACGTTGAATCAGAAATAGTTCACTGTCTAAGAATTATTTTGCCGTTTCCGCTACGGGAAGCTTATGAAGGAGGTTATCGAGCTTATATTCATCAAGCAGTAACTGATACCGCCCATCTTCAATAAATAGCCGAAGGGTGGCGTTGAACTTGGCTCTTAGCGCTGGGTCGGGGATCGCAGCACTGTAAGGCGATATAGGAAAAAGCTCATGAAAGACGGTTGCGTCTTCGGCATAAGCACTGTTTGCAGATTTGAAGTAGTTGAAAATATTTCTATCGAGAATGGCAACATCGACACTGCCGCGCATCAGCATGTCCACTTGACGATCTTGTCGTGCCATTTCTATATAGGTAGTTTGCGATGCAAGAGTTCGCCCAAAGTCCTCACCTAATACCGATTGAGCGGTTTGAAAAGCAATGACGCTTTTACCTTTCAAATCGTCGATACTGTCTATCGTCAGTTCTCTGTCTGCCCGTGTTACCACGACGTTCTGATAGATAATATATGGCTCAGATAAAATGCTTTGATCGACCGTGTGTGCAGGATTAAGGGTAAGTCCAATGTCAACTGCGTCATCTTTTAATAACCTTGCCGTACGCCCGAAAGGAACATAAATAGGCGACAATCCATATCCCATTTCAGCAAGGATCGCCCGCACCAAGTCAACTTCAAAGCCGGTGTGCTCTTGTGAAATAACGTATGGAGGCTTGTTCCAGCCTACAACCACATCTAGCTCTTTCGCGCTAAGCGGTATGATAAAACACAGTAAACAAACAGCAGATAAAAGTGCGCGCATACAACAGATGAACCAGACTATAAATTAAACGATACCCTTCTCATAATATAAACTTATATTAGAATTTCACCAGTCGACAAAAGGTTAGTTTTTCTCGAGGCTTACGTAATCAATTGAGCAGCCAAGTTTTATTGAGTACGTGAGAGCCTGTTGAAAACCAAAGTGGTTAGATTTGATCATGCCTCTGTAAGCATCGCGCTCTCATTTACTGAAAGCTTTTCGCTTGCCTGCATTTTGTTTACTGCCAAGCAAAGGTACAATAAAGCGCAAAGGTCTCAATGAACGATAACTATGGCTTGGCTACAACTTCGAATTAATACCTCCTCTGAACATGCAGAATCAATAGGCGACATGCTAACGGCCAACGGCTCACAAGCAGTGACCTATGTGGATGCGAAAGACACCCCTATGTACGAGCCCAAGCCGGGTGAAGTGTTACTGTGGCCCGATACACAAGTCGTCGGCTTATTTGAAGCTGATGCCGATATGAAAGGCATCCTTCAGCGCTTGGGTAAAGCCAAAGTCTTAGGCCCTGATTTTAAATATAAGCTTGAGCCACTTGAAGACAAAGACTGGGAGCGAGAGTGGATGGATAACTTCCATCCCATGCAATTTGGCGAGCGCTTGTGGATATGCCCAAGCTGGCGCGATGTTCCCGATCCAAACGCCGTTAACGTAATGTTAGATCCTGGGCTTGCCTTTGGTACTGGCACGCACCCTACCACAGCGCTTTGCTTGCGCTGGCTAGACGGCATAGATATGACAGATAAAACCGTTGTCGATTTTGGCTGTGGCTCTGGAATATTAGCGCTGGCTGCGTTGAAATTGGGTGCTAAACGCGTCATCGGCATTGATATCGACCCACAAGCGCTACAAGCAACAAAAGAAAATGCACGACGCAACGGCGTTGAAGACCGTTTGGATGTATACCTTCCTGAAAACCAGCCTGAGCTTGAAGCCGATGTCGTGATGGCGAACATCTTGTCAGGTCCATTACTAGAACTTCAAAGCGTTATTACAAACTACTGCAAATCAGGCGGTTTGTTAGTCCTTTCTGGCATTTTGGCGGAGCAAGTTACGCGCATAGAAGAAGCGTACGCTAACGATATTACTCTTGAACCCAGTGCCATTGATGGTGAATGGGCGAGAGTGTCGGGCAAAAAACACTAAGTTTGAGCGATAAACCGACCAGTCGGTGAAAATTACGCCCAGTTAGAATAGTGTGTTTTCGGTAAACCACCTCAAAATTGCGACGAAAATTTGTACGACAAAGCACGTTGCCGCCTAATTAATTGTTAATTTTTTTCACATTACAGCCCTTTCAAATCGGGGGCTGTAAGACTTTCGTACAATATTTAAACTAAAAATCGACGTTAGCTTACTAATGTGACAGATTTTTTTCACTGTCAAGACCACGGAGTGAAATTTTGTGCGATTTTTAGCCTTTTCAAGCCTTGCGAAAACACGTACACTTAGCGCCCCGTTTTAGCCGGGTGTATATTTTCTGTGCAGTTTTAGATGGCGAGCTATACATTTTACAATGCGAATTGGACCTTACGAGTTAGAAAACAATTTGATGTTGGCCCCCATGGCTGGCGTAACAGACAGACCGTTTCGCCAACTTTGTAAGCGCTTAGGTGCAGGGCTTGTTGTTTCAGAAATGCTTTCGAGTAACCCGAAAGTTTGGAACACAGCTAAATCACAAGCGCGTATGAATCATGAGGGTGAAGAAGGCATTCGCTCTGTACAGATAGCTGGGGCTGATCCTGAGCTTATGGCTCAAGCAGCACAATTTAATGTTGAGAACGGTGCGCAAATCATCGATATCAACATGGGTTGTCCTGCTAAAAAGGTCAATAAGAAGCTAGCAGGTTCTGCATTGCTTCAATACCCAGACACAGTGGAAGCGATTATTAAAGCAGTAGTTAATGCTGTTGATGTACCCGTGACACTAAAAATTCGTACCGGCTGGAACCCAGAAAATCGCAATGGGGTAGAGATTGCCCGCATTGCAGAGCAAAACGGCATACAGTCGCTTGCTGTTCACGGCAGAACACGAGCTTGTATGTATAAGGGAGAAGCTGAATACAGCACCATACGTCAAATAAAGGCGGCAATTTCAATTCCTGTTATTGCAAATGGTGATATTACTTCTCCAGAGAAAGCACAAGAGGTGCTGAATTACACCGGTGCAGATGGCGTAATGATAGGTCGCGGCGCGCAAGGTAAACCTTGGATATTTAAGCAAATCCAACATTATCTTGAAACGGGCGAGAACCTACCAGCACCGCCGCTGTCAGAGTTATATGAACTCTTGCATGAGCACGTAGCCAATGTGCAGGACTTTTATGGCGACATAGCCGGTGTGAGAATTGCCCGTAAGCACGTGGGCTGGTATCTCGCGGAGCACGATACGGATCGTCAGTTTCGTAAAACGTTTAACGCTATCGATGATGCGAATGAGCAACTCGATGCACTAAATGCATATTTTCAAGCGCTGCAGACACGAGAAACCCGACAGATTTCTCCCGCAGCATAGTGATGACTAACTTAAGAGCAACACAGTATTATGTTCGATCAAAACGTGACTTCACCTTTTACTACTACAGTAACTACGCCTTCACAAACGCAAGCTCAAAAGCCACTGCGTGACTCTGTAAAGCAAGCGGTTAATAAGTACCTTAAGCAATTGGATAACGCAAACATCGATAACCTGTACGAAATGGTACTGGCTGAAGTTGAAGCGCCGCTGCTAGAAGAAGTCATGACTTACACACGCGGCAATCAAACCCGCGCTGCCATCATGATGGGCATCAACCGTGGCACACTTCGCAAGAAGCTTAAGCAATACGGCATGAACTAAGATTCCAAGGGCTTTGCCCACCAAAGAGCACCAATCGGTGCTCTTTTTGTTTCAACACTACAACATTAGAAACTTAAAATTTATGCAAACACCAAAACCAATTAAACGTGCTCTCCTTAGTGTCTCTGATAAAACCGGTATCCTCGATTTCGCGACAGCGCTGCATAACGCTGGCGTAGAACTTCTGTCGACGGGCGGTACTGCTAAACTTCTCGCTGACGCTGGCTTACCTGTTAAAGAAGTGTCTGATCACACAGGTCACCCAGAAATTATGGCTGGCCGCGTTAAAACCCTCCACCCGAAAATTCATGGCGGTATCCTTGGTCGTCGCGGTACCGATGAAGCAGTGATGGAAGAACACAGCATTGCGCCTATCGACCTTGTGGTGGTTAACCTTTACCCGTTTGCTGCTACCGTGGCAAACGAAGACTGTACGCTAGAAGATGCGATTGAAAATATTGATATCGGTGGGCCAACGATGGTTCGCGCTGCAGCGAAAAACCATAAAGATGTCACCATCGTTGTTAATGCGGCGGACTACTCTCGCGTGCTTGCAGAAATGAACGACAACAATGGCTCGTTAACGTACAACACCCGTTTTGACCTTGCGATTAAAGCGTTTGAACATACGGCCGAGTACGACGGCATGATTGCAAACTACTTTGGTGCTCGTTTAGACAGCACAGGTTGTGAAGCAGACTGTGACCACCAGCACAGTGAATTCCCACGTACCTACAACATGCAGCTTACTAAGAAGCAAGACCTTCGCTATGGCGAAAATAGCCACCAAGAAGCGGCATTCTATGTTGAAAACAATGTTCAAGAAGCGTCTGTGGCTACCGCTACTCAGCTTCAGGGTAAGGAACTGTCATTCAACAACATTGCTGACACGGATGCGGCGCTTGAGTGCGTAAAAGAATTCGAAGAGCCAGCATGTGTAATCGTTAAGCACGCTAACCCATGTGGTGTGGCCATTGGCGATGATATTTTAAGTGCCTACGACCGTGCGTTTAAAACTGACCCAACGTCTGCATTTGGTGGCATTATCGCGTTTAACCGAGAGCTTGATGCGAAAACGGCGCAAGCGATTGTTGACCGTCAATTTGTGGAAGTCATTATTGCGCCGACAGTAAGCGATGAAGCGAAAGAAGTAGTAAGTGCGAAGAAAAACGTACGTCTTCTAGCATGTGGTGACTGGGCTGGTCAGCTAACTGAAGGTTATGACTTTAAGCGCGTAAACGGTGGTTTATTAGTACAAGAGCGCGACTTCGGCATGGTTGAAATGGAAGACCTAGAAGTTGTGACTAAGCGTAAGCCAAGCGAAGATGAACTACGCGACCTTATGTTCTGCTGGAAGGTAGCAAAATACGTGAAGTCTAACGCGATTGTTTACTGCAAAGACGGTATGACGGTAGGCGTGGGCGCAGGTCAAATGAGCCGTGTTTACTCTGCGAAAATTGCGGGTATTAAAGCAGCTGATGAGAACCTTGAAGTTGCAGGCTCTGTAATGGCGTCTGATGCATTCTTCCCATTCCGCGACGGTATCGACGCTGCGGCTGAAGCAGGTATTAAAGCAGTCATTCAGCCAGGCGGCTCTATGCGCGACCAAGAAGTCATTGATGCAGCTGACGAGCACGGCATTGCTATGGTGTTCACGGGTATGCGCCACTTCCGTCACTAATAAGTATTTACGCAATACCTTTTAGTGCAGGCTTAGTGAGGGACACCAACACCTAAGTTAAACACGCAGTAAAGTGGCATTTAGTGGCTTTACTGTGTGTTTGTTATTTTTCCTTAACCCTTTTAAATACGCAGACTCGAGGTCATTTGCTTAGTTGTAGTGAAATCTCATCGAAGCGACAGAGTCGCGAATTATTCTGCTAAGGCGTAAGTGCAAATAGGGGTTAGCTGATAGGCTTGATCTGACCCGTGGTAATTTGTAGTAATAGTGTTATGTTATTCGCCTACCCTCGACAGAAAAAGGAAATAAGAATGAAAAAGTTAGCCCAATATGTGTTAGCCGCAACCCTAGGTGTAAGTGCTGCTTATGCCAGCGCAGATGCGATTTCTGATGCCGCAATGAGCGATATCCGCTCTGCTAGTGCAAAAGTACGCGATGAGTACCGTAATCCTCAGCAAACACTGCGCTTTTTTGGCCTTACCCCAGACATGACTGTGGTAGAAATCTCTCCAGGTGGTGGTTGGTACGCCGACATCCTTTATTCTGTTGTAAAAGATAACGGTAAGTATGTAGCTGCTCACTTTTACGTTGATGATGAAACCAGCGGTTACTTTAAAAAATCGGTGGAAGGCTTCAAAGAAAAAATGAAGCCGGGCATGAAGTACGAAGGTGCTGAGCTTACTGCATTCGACCCAATCAAAGCGTTAGATATTAGCGACGCAGGTAGTGCCGATATGGTGCTGACGTTTCGCAACGTACACAACTGGTATATGCGTCACGGTGACGAGGGTATCGACAATGCATTTGGCGCATTTTTCAAAGCGCTTAAGCCAGGTGGCGTACTGGGCGTAGTGGAACATGAGCTTCCTGAAAGCGCAGATGATGAAGCAATGAAGAAAAGTGGCTACATGAAGCGTTCTTACGTTGTGGCTGCCGCCGAAAAAGCAGGCTTTGTGCTTGAAGCAAGCAGCGATGTCAACGCGAACCCAATGGATACTGCCGACCACCCGAAAGGTGTGTGGACGCTACCTCCACGTTTGGCGCTAGATGATCAAGATCGCGAAAAATACATGGCGATTGGCGAGAGCAATCGCATGACGCTAAAATTCACCAAACCAAAATCATAAAATTAAACACTCAAAACGGAACAGTTAATGAACGTACTTGTAATTGGCGGCGGTGGCCGCGAACACGCGCTAGCGTTTAAAGCAGCGCAGTCTTCTGATGTTTCAACAGTATTTGTAGCACCTGGCAATGCAGGCACAGCTACAGAACCTAAGCTTGAGAACGTAGCTATCGATGTAAATGATATTGCTGGCTTGGTTTCTTTTGCTCAGGGTAACGATGTTGAGCTTACTATTGTAGGCCCAGAAGCGCCGCTAGTTGCAGGTGTTGTTGATGCGTTCACAAACGCTGGTTTAATGATTTTTGGCCCCACTCAAGCTGCCGCGCAGCTTGAGGGCTCTAAAGCTTTTACCAAAGACTTTTTGGCTCGCCACAACATTCCAACGGCCGAGTATCAAAACTTCACAGAAATTGACCCAGCTATTGCCTATGTGCGTGAGAAAGGCGCGCCGATTGTAGTAAAGGCTGACGGTCTTGCTGCGGGTAAAGGTGTTATTGTTGCGATGACCCTTGAAGAAGCGGAAGACGCTATCCGCGACATGCTGGCAGGTAACGCGTTTGGCGAAGCCGGCAGCCGCGTAGTTATTGAAGAATTCCTAGACGGTGAAGAAGCGTCGTTCATTGTCATGGTAGACGGCAAAAACGTACTTCCTTTTGCCACCAGCCAAGACCACAAGCGTGCTGCTGACGGTGACAAAGGGCCGAACACAGGCGGAATGGGTGCATATTCTCCGGCTCCGGTTGTAACGCAGGACATTCACGACCGTATTATGCAAGAAGTGATTATGCCAACAGTTAACGGCATGGCTGCTGAAGGCAACGACTACGTTGGCTTTTTATATGCTGGCCTTATGATTATGGCTGATGGCACTCCAAAGGTAATCGAATACAACTGTCGCTTTGGCGATCCGGAAACCCAGCCAATCATGCTGCGCTTAAAGTCTGACTTGGTTCCACTTTGCCAAGCAGCGTGCAAAGGCGAACTTGCTGGTAAAACGATTGAGTTTGATGAGCGCGCGTCGGTAGGTGTTGTGCTTGCCGCTGGCGGCTATCCAGGCAGCTATGATAAAGGCGACGTGATTACTGGTTTCGAAGAAGCCGCTAAGTTAGACGGAAAGGTTTTCCATGCAGGCACCGCCCTGCAAGATGGCGAAGTGGTAACCGCAGGTGGCCGCGTACTTTGCGCTACAGCTTTGGGTAACAACGTTACCGAAGCGCAGCAAAAAGCCTACGAGCTACTAAAAGCCATTCAGTTTAAAGATGTGTACTACCGCACTGATATCGCGCACCGTGCGATTGCGCGTGAAGCTGAAGCCAAGTAGCCGAAAGCCTCATAGAAAGTGCTAAATGAACGCAGCGTAATGCTGCGTTCTTACATAATTACGAAAAGCCAGGGTGTGAATTCTACGCCCCCCACTTTTACTCTTACCTACTCTTACCACTTACTCACCATGCTAACGTGCAGTAAACGCAGAAATCGTAGTTTCCCAGCTACATATCACTGCTTAACCTGATACTAACGCTCAACACAAAAGAAAACTCGCGCTCAGTACATAAGCAATAAGGTATTGAATTTCACATCGAGTCTGATTTGGTACTTGCCGATAGTACTGTATACATTATAAATCTTTAATTTACTGACCTTCTCCATATGTTGCAGCGCATACAAGAACCTGTATGGTATTGGTTTCAATCCGCAAAGATGATTAACCACTTAGCGAGATTTAATAAGCTCAGGTAGTCCGCTTAAAAAGCGTATTATTTCATTCTAATAAAAGAGGTATCACCTGATGTCGAACACTAAACTTATAGCTGTGTTGCTTGTAGCAGTAGTGGCGAGTACCGCAGTGTGGTTCGCCTTTTTTGCCAAAGAATCTGCTCCAGATTTTACTGCTTATGCCGCAGGCCCCGACCGAAAAGCGGCATTTTTTGAGTATTTCACTCCTATTGTAGTCGAGGTGAACAAAGAGCTAGCCACCGACAGGGAGCAAATTCAAAGTTCATGCAACGCGGATGAAGCAGACAATCTAGACCAGTTCCTGACAAAGTTTCGTGTTGACGATGCTGACCTTGAACAGGAGTCAGCCTGCGAGGTTTTGTTAAGGCGTGCCGACATTGTTCCTGCGTCGTTAGCTATTGCACAAGCAGCGAATGAAAGTGCATGGGGTACCTCTCGTTTTGCAAAATTAGGGAACAACTTTTTTGGTCAGTGGTGCTTCTCTAAGGGCTGCGGTATCGTTCCAAAATCGCGGGACACTAACAAAAATCATGAAGTGGCTGATTTCCGTTCGCCTGCCGACTCAGTAGAAAGCTACATGCTAAATTTAAACACCCACGATGCTTACAAACCATTGCGTAACATTCGCCAATCCTTACGTGAAGAAGACAAGGCTGTCACCGGGGTTGCGCTTAGCTATGGCTTAGGGAAGTATTCTGAGCGTGGCGATGAATATGGAAAAGAAATACGTGAGATGATCAGTTTTAATAAACTTGCAGTGCTGGACAAGTTAGATCTGAGTAAGCAGGAAGGCGAAGCCAATTAACTCAACCAGCTAGAGCGTGACGAGCTCTGTTGCGCATTTTTTTTATCGCCAAATGGCATGGCTTTTAGTCAAGGTGAGTGATTGCAGGTTAAAAGGAGTGGCATTTCTGCGACTCCTTCCAATTACGCGCAGCAAGTCAATCAATTAAAGTAGCGACAAATTATGGTTCGCTACTTTGTCAGCTTCACCTTTCCAAACACCGACGCATCTTTATACCCCAAGTTTTTATCGCCGTTTACTGGGGTGATCTCATGAGAGCCTAAAAAGTGCTCTCTGTCGCCACCATCCGCATCGCAATAGGCAAGCATAAAGCCCAGTGTCATACCTTCTTTTAAGGTAACTGGCGAATTATCTTTTCCGTGTTGATAGCTATCATCAAATACACGTACCGCTGCTTCCCAATGAATCTTATGCGGCGCCGATATATCTCGCTGCCATTTGTTCTCTACGTGATCATTGTAGAGTTGTGGTACAGCCTCTCCTGCTTCGTTTGGACCTATATCAATAACCTGATTATCTAGCGCCAAGTGATAGGCAAACGCATTGTAATTATTAAGGTGATCGCCACCAGAGGCATCCGCATCAATGAAAATCTCTAAACAGTCATCGTCCCAATAACGTTCAAGGGGATTGGCATAGGTATCTGAAAGGTGATCGTCTTGTATTTCTGCCAACAGATACAGCGCATCCTTGTTCCATCGCAGTTTATATCGACCAGAAAAATCACCGGACTCAGGAGCTGAGCCCCACATAAGAGCCGTCATTTCATGCCAGTCGCCCTCTTCCCATGCCGCATCGTTGGCTACGCCATCTATAACAGGTGGCGTTGATGAAAAAAGTACGCTGTCAGACTTAGCTTGTGCTGTGGGCACAGACATAGCCACAAGCAGTGCCGAGGTTAGTGCTGCCCCTAAATGTTTTGTACTTTTCAATTGGATACGCTCTTTATTTGCTTATTTGTATTTTAAACTACCATGTTTTGACCCCATCCGCGCTTGAAAATAGCGCCAAACACCCTCTTCTTTTTTAGAAGCATTACCAATTTGCAACGGTAATTGGTATAAAAAGGACATTCGTTCCCTCACTACTATGGCTATGTCATTTCAAAACGCGTGCTATCACATCCTTGCGCCTGCTAGCGAGGCTCACGAGTACAAAAAGCTCAGCAAAATATTTGATGTATTTCTCATCGCGTTAATTATTGTAAATGTTGTCGCTATGATGCTGGAAACAGTGCCGGGTATCCCTGCCATTTGGCAGTACGAACTTCATATAATCGAAGTGGTTTCAGTACTGATATTTACCGTTGAGTACTTTCTTCGTTTATACGGCAGCGCATCGGCCCCAAACCGCCCTAATCACGAACGTACAACGACATGGCAAAAGCGCTGGTCCTATTTGAAAAGTCCCATGGCGCTCGTCGACCTAATGGCAATTCTGCCTTTTTACTTAAGCGTTTTCGTGGCGTTCGATTTACGTATTTTGCGAATATTTCGGGTAATGCGAATTCTAAAAATCGGGCGCTATTCACGCTCTATGCAAACTCTCATTACCGTATTGCGCAACGAGTCTCACAGCCTTATTGCGGCATTAAGCGTACTTTTGTTGTTCACGATTATTGCCGCCACCTGTATTTACTACATTGAACATGCTGCTCAGCCGGATGTTTTTAGCAGTATTCCCGCTTCATTGTGGTGGGCACTCGTCACGCTGACCACAGTGGGCTATGGTGACGCCGTTCCTATAACTGCATTGGGTAAAATATTTGGCGGCCTCATAACTATTATGGGTATCTGTTTTTACGCCTTACCAGCGGGTATTTTATCTTCTAGCTACACGTCACAGATGCAGCTAAAACGCAATAGGTTTAAAAACACAGTAAGAAGCGTTTTGGACGACGGAAAGTTGAGTGAGCACGATGTGCATCACCTAGAACATGTTCGCGCACTTCTTGATTTAGATGAAGAAGAGGCAAAGCTAATTGTGCGCCTATTGCAGCACCATCACAAACGGCTAGATGATTGATTATACGCAGGCTGGAGCGAAAGCAACTTCTAAGAATCGAGTAATAAGCGCTTATACCTCCCCTTGATTCTTAGCTCACATCAGCTTATAACTAGTACCCGTCATTTCCAAAAAGAATTCCTATGTCTGTCAAACACCCTATTATTGCTATAACAGGTTCTTCTGGCGCGGGTACTACTACCACGACCAACGCTATACGCCATATTTTCAGGAACTTAAGTGTTAATGCTGCGGTTGTAGGAGGCGATAGTTTTCACCGTTTTACCCGCCCGGAAATGGAAGTGGAAATTCGCAAAGCCCAAGAACAAGGCAGACATATCAGCTACTTTGGCCCTAAAGCCAACGACTTTGAGCTACTGGAATCCCTGTTTAGGGAATACGGCAGCTCGGGTACAGGACAGTTTAGACAATACCTTCACACATTCGATGAAGCCGTGCCTTTTAATCAAATGCCCGGCACCTTTACACCTTGGCAAGATTTACCCAAAAACACTGACTTGCTGTTCTATGAAGGTTTACATGGCGGTGTAAAAACGGAAGAAAATGACGTAGCAAAACATGTAGATTTACTGGTCGGCATGGTGCCGATTGTAAACTTAGAGTGGATTCAAAAAATTGTACGCGACACCACTGACCGAGGACATTCTCGTGAAGCGGTAATGAGCAGCATAGTGCGAGGACTGGACGACTATTTCCACTACATCACGCCACAATTTTCACGCACCCACGTTAACTTCCAGCGCGTACCAACCGTTGATACCTCCAACCCCTTCAGTGCACGGGAAATTCCAACCCAAGATGAAAGCTTTGTGGTTGTGCGCTTTAGACGGGAAATGAAGACTGTGGACTACCCCTACCTCCTTCAAATGATCGACGGCGCGTTTATGTCTCGCATCAACACCTTGGTTGTACCCGGCGGAAAGATGGGCTTAGCCATGGAGCTCATTTTAACTCCGCTCCTTGAAGACATCTTAAATAAAAAGCGCAGAGCTGGTCATCAGATGGATTGGTTGAGCAGCGACGAGTAAGCCCAATATACATCGCTTCTATAGGCATGTATTTAAAACAGTAAGTCGTAATGGCTCATGCCCTGCGTCAATCTAGGTTCTATTCGGAAACTTTCTTGATTTAGTTTCTTGATTTAGTTTCTCGACCTAGTTTTTGACACAGCAGGCTCCTATTATGACCACAATTAAAAGCCAACAAATTTGGGTAGACCAGCAAAACCTTGCCAACACTAACGTTGTTTCCCGCGATATAAACATCAGCGACTTACAGCAAGACGAAGTATTGCTTGAGACAGACAGCTTTGGCTTTTCTGCCAACAACATCACCTATGCTGCACTGGGTTTTAAAATGGGCTATTGGGGCTTTTTCCCTGCAAAGAGGGATAATGACGTTGATGAAGCACATGGCTTCGGTATTGTGCCCGTTTGGGGCTTTGCTACCGTTAAGGCGTCTTGTCATAGCGATATCAAAGTAGGTGAAAAGGTGTTCGGCTACCTGCCTATGGCTAGCCATTGGGTGATAAAAGCTGGAAAAGTTGCCCCTCACGGCTTTTCAGACATCCACGAAAAACGGAAAAGCATTAGCCCTGTTTACGATCAATATCTTCGCTGTGCCGCCGACCCCGGCTACGACAAAAACCGCGAAGCATGGCAGCTTAATTTTAGACCCCTTTATATGACTTCGTTTGTTCTCGATGACTATGTGGCAGAGAAAGCAAACAATGAAACCTTACTGTTGTCGAGCGCTTCGAGTAAAACCGCATTGGGTACAGCGCAACTACTTAAAGACCAGAAGGCCTCTCGAAACGCAAGCTATAAGGTGGTTGGGCTAACCTCGAAACAAAACGTGGATATGGTAAAAGCGTCCGGTTGCTACGATGAAGTGTATAGCTATGACGAACTCTCAGCCCTAAGTAGCGAAGGCAATAGCAGTAAAAGCAGCGATGCGCGCTACTGGCTGCTTGATTTCGCTGCCAACGGTACGTTGATTAATGACCTTACCAAGCAGCTTGGCGACAGCCTGAGCGACGTTACACTCATTGGTGCGACAGATTGGAAAGCCCAAGAGAAGCCCAACCCCAAATTGCTCAATGCAGAGATATTTTTCGCGCCAGCTCGCGTGAAACTGCGCCAACATGAATGGGGCACGAGGCCTTTTTGGCAAAATACGCCAGTGCATGGAAACGCTTCGCAGAGAAAGTGAGCGATCAGTTTTATGAGCAATCGCACCGCAGAGCTGATGCTATAACGCAGTTATATTTAGAAACGCTTAATGGAACGGCGCAAACAAAAGCCCTTAACGTCGTCACTTTTGATTAGCGCCTCTTAAGGATTACAACTTGAACTGCTGGTGTGTTGTTGCAGCGCCTACGGTATAAAGCCTCTCACCAATACGTAGTTCACTATAAGCTCAGTGGGGAGAAAAGCGTAATGGCTTCCTCCTCGTTGGAGTCTGCTGGGCTTTTACTGGGCCTTTGCTGGCTCTTTCTTTACATCTAAGTTCGACAGACCTAGACACTATTTGTAACAAACATCCCCAGCCTTTTACGCTTTTCTCGCTTTTGTATTTCACATCTTGTGGTTATAGTGAAACAAAAGTAAAACGAAAGGTATGAGTATGGGTCAGGAAACCTCTAAAATTCTCGTTGTTGATGATGACATGCGTCTGCGCAGCCTATTAGAGCGCTATTTGCTTGAGCAGGGCTATCAAGTTCGCAGTGCGGCTAACGCAGAACAAATGGACAGACTGCTTGAGCGCGAGAATTTTCATTTAATGGTTTTGGACCTTATGCTACCTGGCGAAGACGGCTTGTCTATATGCCGCAGATTGCGCCAGCAAGAAAACGACATGCCCATTATTATGCTTACTGCAAAAGGCGATGAAGTTGACCGTATTATCGGCCTTGAAATGGGCGCAGACGATTATTTGCCTAAACCATTTAACCCCCGCGAGCTACTAGCACGCGCTAAAGCGGTATTGCGCAGACGCAGCAGCGAAGCGCCGGGCGCGCCGTCTAAAGATGTGCAAATTGTGGAATTTGGCAATTACAAACTGAACCTTGCCACCCGAGAAATGACAGCTGGCGATACACCTTTAACCCTGACAAGCGGTGAGTTTGCGGTATTGAAATCTCTGGTTACTCACCCACGTGAGCCTTTGTCACGAGACAAACTGATGAACCTAGCGCGTGGTCGCGACTACAGCGCATTAGAGCGCAGTATTGACGTTCAGGTTTCACGCTTACGAAGAATGCTTGAAGAAGACCCTGCCAACCCTCGTTATATACAAACTGTATGGGGATTGGGCTACGTATTCGTGCCTGATGGCGAACAAGTTTAGCACCTATGACTGATACGGCGGGCTCTTCCGTCTTGGCCTGTGCGCAAGTGAAGTATGTTTACTCATGACCCCTAATTATGCGTTTACCTACTGCCATTCCAAACTCTGGCTTATGATTCAAAGCGACGGCATGTTATGCGTTTAATTCCCAAAAGTGCATTTGGCCAAACCGTCATGCTTATTGGCGTGCTGTTGCTTATTAATCAGATTGTGTCCTACATCTCTGTCACCTATTACTTTATTCAGCCCAGCTACCAACAAATTAACAGCTTATTGGCCACCCAAGTAAAATCTGTGCTCGCCAACGACTTGTTGGTGACTAACCAAGAAACCCGCGACCGCTATTTTCAAAAAACCCAGGTACAGGTCTTTGACGAAAGCGTTGCCAAACAGAATGGATTAGAGAGCGCCGTATACTATAGCTATATTTCTTCTCAGGTTAGCGAGCAGCTCCGGCAGCTTGCAGATGTGCGCATTAGCACCACCACGCAGGCCAGTGACGAAAATGCGCCATACATTGTTTGGATATCCCTGAACCGCTACCCAGATACGTGGATCTCTATTCCTATTTCAGGACTTAACGAAGCGAATATATCCCCTCTTACTATGTACTTGATGGTAATTGGTATATTAAGTGTGGCCGGGGGCTGGTTGTTTGTAAGACGCATGACCCGTCCATTGTCAGCCCTGCAAAAAGCAGCGATAGCGGTAGGTAAAGGTGAGCACCCAGCACCGCTTCGCGAACAAGGCAGCACCGAGATGATTCAGGTTACCCGGGCGTTTAACCGCATGAATCAGGGTATTAAGCAGCTTGAGAATGACCGAAATATCATGACAGCAGGTATTTCTCACGACTTGCGCACACCGCTTACCCGTATTCGCCTTGCCTCAGAAATGCTGCCAGAAGATCAAGATTGGATAAAAGACGGCATTGTAAATGACATAGAAGACATGAACGCCATCATCGACCAGTTCATTGACTATGCGCGCTACGACACCGAAGAAGTCACTCAAGAAACCGATTTAAACGCGATTATTGCAGAACTGGTACAAGCCAGACATTTAGACGATAAGCACCACATTGAACTCAAACTCAACGCCATTCCTCCGTTGTCGCTACGACGAATTGCAATGAAACGCGTGATCGATAATCTCATCGAAAACGCCTTCAAGTACGGCTCGGACGATATTGCAATTAGCAGCTTTTACAATCGCCACGAAAAGCGCGTGTATTGCAAAGTACGCGACTTTGGCCCGGGAATACCGGAAGCGGAGCTCGACGGTGTATTCATGCCGTTTGCACAAGGCGACAAAGCCCGCAATTCGTCAGGTTCAGGCCTTGGCCTTGCCATAATAAGGCGAATTGTAGAAGCTCACGATGGTGAGGTGACGTTGCGAAATCATCCTCAGCAGGGCTTGGTCGCAGAGTTTTATTTACCCTATCAAACCCATTAAGCCCAAAAACACTACACGGATTGGTATTAGCTTCGGCGGTACTTAATTTTTCGGCTGTATCCATAAGATGCCAGCCACAGCACGCAGCCGCCAAGGGGAATTACCCAAAACGCCGTAGTAAGTGGCGCGAAGTTCGCCCATAGTCCGGTAGAAAACGATGCCACTTGTACGCCAGTAGAGTTACCGATAATAGAAATACCAGAAAGTACAGGGCCGTTGTCACTGTCGATATTCATTGCCGCAGAAAGTGCTAACGGGAAGAGCCCACCTAGCCCTAAACCAAGCAGTAAGTTACCAGCGCCAATCCCATAAAATGAAGGCATTAGTTTCAGTGCAAATACACCCGCAAGCGAGGCTGTTGCCATGATTACAATCATGCGGTGTACCGATACGAATCGCAGTAAAAAAGGGAAGGTAAGACGACTAATCACCATGCCAGCGGTAAAAAATGCCAGTAAGTTTCTCGACTGTTCGCCGGTAAAGCCTAAGCCGTTTTGCGCATAGCTCACAAACCAGTTCGCGTTACCGAACTCTACGGCACCATAGCCAAAGGTAAGCAAAGTTAGAAATATGAAAACAGGCTGCTTAATAATGACCCCAAATGCCAAGGTCTTTTTAGGCGCTTTAGGCTGACCTTTAAGTACTTTTGCCTGAGAGCGCGCCGCAATAAATGCATAGCACGAAAGCACAACCATAACGCCTGCCAACACCTGAATAGGTAAACGCCAGTTGTGCTCAACAAGGTATAACAGTGTTACAAAGAACGACGCCGCAAACGTACCTAAACTGAACATAAAGTCCATTAAGCCCATCATAGTAAAACGCTTTTCTGCGTACATTCGTGCAATAAGCGTGTGGCCAATAGTAAATATTGTTGAGCTCACCACACCGATTAATACCGCTAACACCAAAAACCACTGCCAAGCGGTAAGTACTGACACAAGCAGCAACAGCGTCGTATTCATACTGAATAACGTGGCTAATAGCGGCATATACTCAAAGCGACTGGCATACTTGCCACCAATCACAGCGCCTAACATCATGCCCACAGAGAAGAGCGAAAAAAGTGCGCCACTGACTACTTCAGACATTTGCAAATCGGCTGCAATATCTGGCAGTAATATTCCCCACAAGAGAAACAATTTACCAATTAGAAAAAAACCAGCGAAAATAACGATGGTGGCAGGAAGTCGGCTCATTTGGGCTCCATGGCTGATATCAGTAGAAAGACATCCGATTTAGGCGTGAGGGCACAGCGTAGTTATGCCCTTGACCACAAAGTGAACCTTTTGAGGGCGCTGACCTTTACTGTGCAAGAAAGAACAGCAGCCCTTAATTATCACATAATCACTACCTTTACAGATTGCTGATAATCGCAAGAAATTGCAAGTGAAAGCGTTTTCCCTTTTTCATCCCACATTACAGGCACGCTCCTGCCATCAAGTGAAACACTCTGTGGTTTTTCGCTTAAACCGTGCACGACGTAAGTGATGTCTCGCTGCTTAGGCATACCTATATAGCTGCCTTCACTATCAAGCGTCAGGGTTAATGCGGCCTTATCGTCTACTGATGCATTAAGAAGTAGCTTTGTATATAAGCCTTTTTTGACAGACGCTGGATTTTTGCCGTCATCCTCGTAATAAGTATATGAAGATGAATTTACTGAATTGTCATGCCAGTAGTGCATTTCCATTTTACGTGCATCAAACTGCTCTGTGCGGCTAAGCCCTTTAGTCATTGGCATAAAGCTTCCCGCCTTTACCCACACTGGGAAATTATCTTGGCTCAGCGGGTAGTTAACGGTTTGACCACCTTGGTATTTCGTATCAGAGAAAAAATCAAACCATACGCCTTCAGGAAGCAAAGTCGGCCACTCCGTTTGGTTAGCGCTCGTCACAGGCGAAACTAACAGACCATCGCCCCACAGATAACTGTCTGCATTTTCAAACCAATCGCTTTCACCGTACGCCATAGCTAACGGGCGCATTAATGGCGTGCCGTAAAGCGCATTTTCAAAGGCCAATGAATAGTTATAAGGCAGCATGTCGTAGCGAAGTTGGATAAACTTGCGCGCAATAGACTTTACGGGGTCAGCGTGGAAAATTGGCTCCGGCGCAATATTATCTTGAGCGTGAGGCCTAAATACCGGTGAAAAGGTACCGAACTGAAGCCATCTTGTATAAAGTTCGGGATCAAAGGTTTCGCCTCCAGCAAACCCACCTAAGTCGGAATGGGTATACGCCATTCCAAAAACACTCATTTGAAGTGCCAACTCTACCTGAGGTTTAAGTCCGCCCCAGCTTCGACTCACATCGCCTGTCCACGGCACCATTCCGTACCGTTGACTGCCCAAAAATCCTGAACGCATCAGCACAAAGGGGCGCGTATCAGGCTGAAGCTCTGTTAAGTTGTTATATACGGTTTTCGCCCACTGATGACCGTAGGCATTGTGCACTTCTGCGCCGCTTACTTTTGTAGACTGCCACATGTGCTGAATATCATCAGGGTGCACTTCTGGCTCACCCAGGTCGCCCCACCAGCCGGCAACACCCTGTGCAGCAAGCTTTTCATAATATTGCCAAAACCAATCTTGACCCGCTTCACTGAACACATCGACAAGGCCGGTATTGCCAAAATAGAAATCGAAGGTATACGGCGCACCATCATCGTTTTGAGCAAGGGCATTATTGGCAACGGCACTATTCCATTGCTTTGACGTCGTAAGAATAAAAGGCTCTGTTATAAGCACGGTTTTCACATCTTGTGCGCGCAGATCGCTAATCATTTTCTCAGGCTCAGGGAAAGCGGCGGTGTCCCAGCTTAAGTTCCCCATGTGCCCTTTAATGTCTTTGCCAAACCAATATAAATCAAGTACTACGGCATCAACGGGAATATCTTGCGTGTTAAAGGCATCGACAATATCCATCACTTCATTTTGTGATTTATAGCCAAATCGAGACGCAAAGTTACCGAGTAGCCAGCGTGGAGGAAGCGGCTGTTTTCCCGTTACTGCAACGGTAGACCTTACTGTATCTTCTAAATTTTCACCCAACACCATGATGTAGCTTGCACGGCCGCCTTGTGCCTTAAATAGCAACTCGTCGCTGTTCGTTTTGCCAATATCTAGCTCACCAGAAGCGGTGTTATCGAACAATACGCTGTAATTTTTTGACGACATCACGGCCGACAGCCCAAAATACATTTGGTTTGACGATGTGGTGTAACCATAGTGTGCTTTGTTATATAGCGGCATGCTATGACCACGACGATCCATACCTAAAACGCGCTGGCCGCCACCGTAGAGTTTTTCGTTTTCATCTAACGCAAACGACAGGCTGACGCCGTCACTGGAAATACTTAGTCCGCCTTGCTCTTTCGCGACAATTTTGCCGTTAATAGAATAGCTGATAGCGTGCGTCGCCTTATCAACATGCGCTGCAATATTATTGAGTTTTAAGATTAGGGTTGTCGCAGTTTCAACTAGCTCTACATCATTAACTGTTTTGTTTGTAACATCAGTCAACGCGGGCTCGGGAAGCGCCATAGACGGTAGATTTGCGTAAGGCGTGCCATTATCATCAGTAAGATACGTTACTTGAAAGCCACTATCGTGCAACGCGCTTATCGTGAAGTCATTGGTATCCGTATCAATATTTAGCGTTGCTTTTTCGAGTGTCGCTGTTTGAACTTCGGCTACCGTATTTACCGAGAAAAATGCCAAACCAGCACATGCTAGTGCTATACGCTGTTTCCTGTCTATCATGCTCAAAACCTTTTTTATGCTTCTTAGCGAACCGCACTTAATTAACGAGCGCGCTTAATTAAAGCCTACTTGTGTACGGTGAATGATAGCCAGTGCATTGCTCAACTTAAATAAACATACGTATTCATAATGTTAAATTTGTTAACAACAATAAAAAAAGCCCGCAACACGGTGCGGGCAAAACATCAATCACGTTGAGTGTGATGAACGTTGGGAAAGGGCGAACGGGGTATTAGTTACCCGGCCCGGCTTTAACGATAGCATCGCTAACGTCATATTTTTCAAAATTCTGTTTAAAGTCATTAACTAAGTTAGCGGCGTATTCGTTGTACTTCTCTTTGTCAGCCCATGTGTTCTGAGGCACAAGCAAATTACTGTCTACACCGTCTATTGCCACTGGCACATCAAGGTTTAACGCATCAATGTGCTGAGTTTCAACATCAGCTAAGTTACCCGATACAATCGCATCGATGATGGCGCGTGTAGTAGGGATATCAAAACGGCTACCTGTGCCGTAAGGGCCGCCTGTCCAACCGGTATTAACCAAGTAAACCTTAGCGCCAAACGCTTTAACACGCTTAATCAGAAGCTCTGCATACACGCCTGCTGGACGTGGGAAGAAAGGCGCACCAAAACAAGTTGAGAAGGTTGATTCAATATCGCTAGTAGAGCCAATTTCAGTAGAGCCTACTTTCGCTGTGTAACCGCTTAGGAAGTGATACGCCGCAGCTTCTTCACTTAACACTGAAACAGGAGGCAATACGCCACTTACGTCACAGGTCAAAAATACAACCGAGCGAGGTTCGCCGCCTCGGTTTTCAGCAACGCGCTTTTCAATATGTGAAAGCGGATAGGCCGCACGTGAGTTTTGGGTTAACGACGTGTCGGTATAGTCTGGCGTGCGTGTTTCATCAAGCACTACGTTTTCTAGGATGGTACCAAACTTGATAGCATTCCAAATTACTGGCTCGTTCTTTTGAGATAGGTCTATACATTTAGCGTAGCAACCGCCTTCAATATTAAATACGCTACCTGGTGCCCAGCCGTGCTCGTCGTCACCAATCAAGAAGCGCTTAGGATCGGCTGAAAGCGTGGTTTTACCTGTGCCTGAAAGACCGAAAAACAGAGTCACATCGCCGTCTTCACCCACGTTGGCAGAACAGTGCATAGGTAGCACGTCTTTTGCCGGAAGCAGAAAGTTTTGCACGGAGAACATGGCTTTTTTCATTTCGCCCGCGTAACGCATGCCTGCAATCAACACACGCTTTTTAGCGAAGTTGATGATAACTGTGCCGTCGCTGTTAGTGCCGTCACGCTCTGGCTCACAAGTGAAACCAGGTACGTTTAAGATTTGCCAAGGCTGATCGCCTTTAACATTCCATTGTTCAGGAATAATAAAAAGGTTACGGGCAAAAACGTGCTGCCACGCGGTTTGCGTTCTTACTTCAAGCGACAAAGCATGTTCAGGATCGGAGCCCACTTGAAGGTGTGAAAGAAAGTGTTCTTGGGTAGACAGGTAAGCTTCAACACGGTCCCACAGCGCATCAAATTTGTCAGCGTCAAAAGGCTTGTTCACCTTGCCCCAATCGATGTCATTTTCTGTTGTTGGCTCTTTAACGATAAATCTATCATTTGGAGAGCGACCGGTTCGTTTTCCGGTCTCAACGACAAGCGCGCCGTTTTTGTCAAGGACACCTTCGCCGCGCTTGACGGCGCGCTCGATAAGTTCTGCATTTGGCAGGTCGATAAGTGGCGTTACTTTCAGTTCCGTTTGAATTGAGGCTGCTGCGGTCATGGCTGTTACCCTATATGTAATTTTTCAAAAGCACTTTCAAAAAAGTATCACCTCTTCGAGTGTAATGTAAACAAGGCCTAACACGCATTTATAAAACACATATTCACTATTTCTCACATTAAAATTTCATAAATATTGTAAATTAATTACAAGGAAAGCCTTTTCCTTGGATATAAATGCAAAAATAGGGCGTAGAAAACCTATATTGATCGATGAATTTCAAAATAAAAAATGACAATTTTTTTTAGAAAGTGAAGGTGAAAATTTTCACCACGACAGGAAGAAAAGGAAAATAGGATGATGTAGGAAAGTTAAACACTTACTACTGGGCATTTTTTAACCACAAGTGAAGTGTTGGGAAAATGAACCTATCTTGACGGTGAGAGATTCAGAAACAAAAAAGCACCTTCGAAAGAAGGTGCTTTAACACAGCAGTAAACAAGTAGTTACTGATTTGAAGACGGTGCGTCGAAGTTGCCGCTGTGAATAGCCTCTACATCGATACTATCGAAGCGATATTCGGTATGACAGTACTGGCAGTTCATTTTGATTGCACCTTCTTCAGCAATAATCGCGTGAAGCTCAGATTTCTCAACGTGACGAAGTGCTTCTGCGCTGCGCTCCTTTGAGCATGAGCAGGCAAAGGTTACGTCCTTCGCTGGATACACTTCCACGTCTTCTTGGTGGTAAAGACGATATAAAATGTCTTCAACCGACAACGTAAACATCTCTTCTTTGGTCAACGTTTGAGTAAGTTTAGAGATATGAGCAAACTCATTGGCTTGCGACACATCAGTAGCGCTAGCATCAGTCGGTAAGACCTGAAGTAACACTCCCGACGCTTTCGCGTTTTTAGGGTCGCTCATGTCAGTCATTAGGTGCACGCTGGTCGCTAGCTGCTCTGACTGAGCAAAGTAGCCTTCAATACATTCAGCTAGAGAAGGCTTATCTAATGCAACAACGCCTTGATAACGCTCGCCTTCATCAGGTGTGATAGTAATGACCAATACCGCTTGAGACAATAACTCTGAAAACGTTTCTGGCAATGTTTCTAATGTCTCGTCCCAGCGCGCCACACCGCGAAGCGTTTGTTCGTGAGTGGCGTTTAACACCGCGTAACTTACTGGGCCTTTGCTTTGAATTTGAAGAGAAATTTCACCTTTAAACTTAAGCGTTGCCGTTAACAATGACGTCGCTGCCGCCATTTCACTTAGCAATGTTTGAATTTGCACAGGGTATTCATAGCTGTGCACAATTTGATTTAAGCTCTCATCAAGGCGAACCAATTCGCCACGAACGTTAGCTTGGGTAAATAAGAAGCGGTGTAATTTATCGAAATCGCTCATAACTAATCCTGTTGAGCAGCTCATTATTGCTGCTTAAATTTAATAATCTGTCGTCGCTGCTTTTTATCAGGTCTATGATCTGGTTTTGGGCTGTGAAAGGCGTTCATTTTGCGCGCCGTTTGGTTTTCTTCACGTTTTGTTACACTTTCAATCGTCTCTTCAAAAAGCGCCTGCGCCAAAGGAGCGCTCAAACGCTTGTCACTTAAGCCTAGCACCTTAATTTCACGATTATCCCATCCTGAGGGAACTTTAATCATGGCGCCAAGCTCTACATGCTTACCAGGTTTGGCTCTTTGCCCGTTGTACTGGACTTTTCCCGACTGCACCATGTCTCTGGCTATTGCGCGGGTCTTAAAGAACCTTGCAGCCCATAGCCACTTGTCCAGCCTGACATTTTGTGTTGTATTGTTGCTATCCGATTGGCTCATGTAATATTTTCGTAATGGTGTGGCTTTAGTGTTGTGACCCTCACCTTTACTAGGCTATTATGGGTTTGCTAAAGCGCGGTTAACCAAAAATTCACTATATTATAATAAAGCAGTACCATCAGTGGCAGCATGACATTCAATAAACCCAACCCACAATCTCTGGTTGTTTATCTGAACCAGCATCAAAAACAGCTACATACCATCGTAGTGGTTCTGCTCAGCCTGTATTTAATTGCATTTGCAGCCAAACTCGTGTGGCGAATTATACCCGAACCTCAACTATCTGCGACACCCACAGTAAGCCGTGCTCCGGTTATTTCTTCGCCGTCAGGCCAAAATGGGGGCAACATTGCCAAAATACAACAGTTGAATCTGTTTGGTAATGCAGCGGCTAAACCCGCGGAACCGGTTGCCGAGGTTACCGACGCACCAGAAACGCGCTTAAACCTAACCCTGACGGGCGTTGTGGCCAGTTCAGAGCAGGAGGCGGGTACCGCTATTATTGAAAATCGCGGCAGCCAAGCGGTTTATGGCTTAGGTGAGAAGATTGAAGGCACCAATGCCACGTTGCAAAAAGTGTACAACGATCGCGTTATTATTAAGAACGGGGTGAGAAACGAAACCCTGATGCTTGACGGAATTGACTACGACGAAGCTAATCGTCGCCGTGAAATGCAGGCAAGAAATCGACCTGAGCCAGAAGAATTAGAAGAAGACACCGTTGAGCTTAGCGACGAAGCATTAGAGGCAACTGCAGCTCTGCGAGAGCGTCCAGCCAACTTCACAGACTTTATTTCAATATCGCCAAAAACTGAAGAAGGTCAGCTTATCGGCTACCAGGTAAGCCCCGGCAAAGAGCCCGAATTATTTAAATCGGCAGGGCTTCAGGCAGGCGATGTCATTACACAGATTAACGGGCTAGACCTTACCGACTTGCAGCAATCGCAAGAGGCACTGTCTGAGCTACGCAATGCACAAACTATAGAATTAACGATTATTCGAGATGGCAGTTTAACTACGCTATACCTAGATTTACCCGAGTCTTAATACCACTAACGGTAGTAGCACTATATTGTCGCTAGGTATACAAAATAACAAATAAAGCAATTCGGTCATCGACAAGTTAGGAAATGAAGGAAGTTAGAATGAAAAGGCGCACTAGCCAAAAACTATTATCTCGCTTAGGCACAGCCATGTGCACAGCGCTTCTGTGTTTCTCGGTCACGGCCGCTGAGTACATGCCTAATTTCAAAGATACTGACATCAATGAATTCATAAATATTGTTGGTAAAAATCTTGAGCGAACTATTATTGTCGACCCTAACGTACGCGGCAAAATAAGCGTACGCAGCTACGACATGCTCAACGAGGATCAGTACTACCAGTTTTTCCTGAACGTATTACAAGTGTATGATTTTGCCGTTGTAGAAATGCCTAGCGGAATTTTAAAAGTCGTTCGCTCAAAAGACGCAAAGACATCGAATATCCCGGTTGTTGAAGGCGCGCAGCAAGACGGCGATGAGTTTATTACCCGCGTTGTGCCTGTTTATAACGTACCGGTGCGCGAACTTGCGCCTATATTGCGCCAGCTTAATGACCAAGCGGGCGGCGGTAACGTGGTTAGCCACGATCCATCAAACGTGATGATGCTAACGGGCCGTGCTGCGGTGGTTAATCGTCTTGTTGAAATCATTGAGCGCGTAGACCGCGCTGGTGACGAAGAAGTAGAGATTGTTAAGCTTCGTTATGCTTCAGCTTCTGAGATGGTACGTATTATTGAAAGTATCAACAAATCACAAGGTAAAGCCAATACAGGCGCTAAATCTGAACCTCGCGTTGTAGCAGACGACAGAACGAACTCTGTGATCGTAAGCGGCGACATTAAAGCGCGTCAGCGTCTTATCAATCTTATTCAACGCATGGACCAAGAGCTGGAGTCCAATGGCAACACTCGCGTACTGTTTCTTAATTACGCTAAGGCAGAAGATTTAGTCAAAGTTCTGCAAGGCGTATCGGCCAGTATCCAAGCAGAAGAGCAAGGCAGCGGCGCCACATCGCGCAGAGCAAGCTCAAACCGCGAAATTAGCATCGACGCACACGAAGATTCTAACGCCATCGTTATAACTGCAGAGCCAGACATGATGCGCTCGCTAGAAGAAGTGGTGCGTCAACTGGATATTCGCCGTGCACAGGTACAAGTTGAAGCCATTATCGTTGAAGTTTTTGAAGGCGACGGCAACACATTAGGTGTGCAATGGGTGTCAGAAGAGGGCGGTGGTACACAGTTCAATAATGGTGTTATAGGCGTCGGTTCATTAGCTGTGGCACTACGACAGGCCGAAGATAGAGAGACCACGCAAACCAACATCACTGCCAACGGTGAAGTGGTAGAAACAACGGACACGATAGAAGGCGACTTCACTGCTCTTGCAAGCTTACTTGGCGGTGCAAACGGCCTGATTGCTGGCGTTATCGAAAATGGCTGGGGCGCAGTGGTACAGGCGGTAAGCACTGATACCAATTCAAATATTCTTGCCACACCTCACCTAACTACCATGGATAACGAAGAAGCGTTTTTCATTGTTGGTCAAGAGGTACCTATTATTACGGGTACCACAACAGGCGCGAACAACTCTAATCCTTTCCAAACGGTCGACCGACAAGAGGTAGGCATCAAACTTAAAGTAACGCCTCAAATTAACGAGGGCGATGCGGTACAACTACTTATTGAACAAGAAGTATCGAGCGTAAGCGGTGCAACGTCGGTTGATATTTCAATTAACAAACGTGAAATTAAAACCACAGTAATTGTTGATGATGGCGGTACTATCGTATTAGGTGGCTTGATTGATGAAGACGTACAAGAAAGTGTGTCTAAAGTGCCATTGCTAGGTGATATCCCTATTCTTGGTCATCTCTTCAAAACAACGTCGACCAGCAAACGCAAGCGTAATCTAATGGTATTTTTAAAGCCAACGATTGTCCGTGACGGCGCAACCATGAATTCTATTAGCCATCGCAAGTATAACTACATTCGCGCACTTCAGCTTAAACGTCAGCAAGAGGGCGTGTCTCTAATGCCGTCAGCTGAAACGCCAAGCTTGCCACAATGGGACGACGAACTCGCTTTACCACCTTCGTTTGAAGAGTATCTCTCAGAGAAAGAGAAGAAAAAAGAAGGTAACGACTAGTATGGCGGGGCAGGACGAACAAATTACCCAAGCTCTAGAGGCGCAAGAAGAAGCCTTGGAAGCTATGGGTGAAGACGCCGGTTTGCCTGAAGAAGAGGCCGGTCCAAGACAGCTTTCTTTTAGCTTTGCAAAGCGCAATCAGGTGTTGCTTGAAACCAATGAAACGCCGGCTGTTTTGTATTTTACAGAAAATACGCCGTTTGATGTGTTTGCCGAAGTACGTCGCTTCTACGGTGAGCCCTTTGTACCCAAAACCATACCCGCTGACGAATTTGAGAGCCTGCTGACCAGTGCGTTCCAGCGAGATAGCTCAGCGGCTAAACAGCTAATGGAAGATCTTGGCAACGAAAGTGATTTGTTCGCCCTTGCTGAAGACTTGCCGGACACTGAAGACCTGTTAGACAGTGAAGACGATGCGCCCATTATTAAGCTTATCAACGCTATGTTGGGCGAAGCGATTAAAGAAGGTGCGTCGGATATTCACATCGAAACCTTCGAAAATCAGCTTGTGGTTCGCTTTCGCGTAGACGGTGTACTTCGTGAAATTTTGCGCCCTAACCGCAAACTTTCTTCCATGTTGGTATCGCGTATTAAAGTTATGGCGAAATTAGACATTGCCGAAAAACGCGTACCACAGGATGGGCGTATCACATTGCGCATTGCAGGACGAGCGGTAGATGTGCGTGTTTCTACTATGCCCTCAAGTCACGGCGAGCGTGTGGTGCTACGTCTATTGGATAAGAACAATGCGCGCTTAAATCTTGAAGATTTAGGCATGACGCTGCAAAACCGAAACCACTTCTCATCTCTTATTCGCAAGCCTCACGGCATTATATTGGTTACTGGTCCAACGGGCTCAGGTAAAAGTACCACCTTGTACGCAGGGTTAACCGAAATAAACTCGCGAGACAGAAACATTTTAACCGTTGAAGATCCTATTGAGTTCGATCTTCCGGGCATTGGACAAACGCAGGTTAATCCCCGTGTAGATATGACTTTTGCCAGAGGCCTTCGCGCTATTTTGCGTCAAGACCCCGATGTAGTCATGGTGGGTGAGATCCGCGATATCGAAACCGCACAAATTGCCGTTCAAGCCAGTTTAACCGGTCACTTGGTACTGTCTACTCTGCATACCAATACGGCAGCAGGCGCGATTACCCGTTTAGAAGACATGGGCATTGAGCCATTTCTGTTGTCTTCGAGCTTATTGGCCGTATTGTCACAGCGACTCGTTCGTACCCTGTGCCCAGATTGCAAAAAGCCACATTCACCTGACGCCTCTGAGCTGGAAATATTAGGGCAGAATGCCACAAGCGACACCACTATCTATAAGCCGCACGGCTGCGCCGCGTGTAACCAAACGGGCTATCGTGGTCGTACCGGTATTCACGAGCTGTTATTAGTTGACGAAAAAGTACGTGAAATGATGCACGAAGGTGTCGGCGAACAAGCGATTGAACGTTATATCAGAACCTCTACCCCAAGCATCCGTGAAGATGGCTGCAGCAAGGTTTTAGCGGGTGAAACCTCTCTTGAAGAAGTGCTTCGAGTAACGAGGGAAGACTAAATGGCGGCATTCGCTTACAAAGCGGTTAATGCCCGCGGTAAGAATACAAATGGTGTACTTGAAGGCGATAATGCCCGTCAGGTTCGCCAACAGCTGCGCGAAAAAGGTTTAATTCCCTTAGAAGTCGAGCAGGTCGCAGAGCGCGCACAAAGTGAAGGCAAAGGCCTATCATTTTCTTTATTTAAACCCCGTATTTCAGCGTCAGATTTAGCGCTACTTACACGCCAGCTTGCTACTCTTGTTGAATCAGCTCTTCCTGTAGAAGAGGCGCTACTTGCCGTCGCTGAACAGTGCGAAAAGCCTCGTCAAAAAAATATGATGATGGCAGTACGCAGTAAAGTGGTAGAAGGTCACGGACTTGCTGATGCGCTTGCGCAATTTCCCAGCGTATTTGATGAGCTGTATCGCGCTATGGTCGCAGCAGGGGAGAAATCAGGCCATCTTGATACCGTGCTGAATCGTCTTGCCGACTACACAGAGCGCAGACAACAGACCCGCAGTCAAATTACACAAGCGATGATTTATCCGTCGTTAATGCTGTTTTTTGCAATGGGTATCGTGTTGCTATTGTTAACGGTGGTAGTGCCTAAAATTGTTGGACAGTTCGACCACATGGGTCAAGACCTGCCGGGCATCACCCAGTTTCTAATTTCTGTCAGTACCTGGCTGCAAAATTACGGTTTATTTATGCTTATTGGTATTGCCGTGCTTGTTGTCATTATTCAGCGCGTGCTGCAGCAAAAGCACATGAAGCTACGCTACCACAGAGCGCTGTTAACCTTGCCGTTAATTGGCCGGGTGTCTCGCGGGCTCAATACCGCGCGTTTTGCACGTACCTTAAGTATTTTAAGTGCCAGTGCGGTTCCACTACTAGAAGCTATGCGTATTTCAGGTGATGTGCTGGAAAATCAGCATATTAAAAACCAAGTGGCAGATGCAGCCATTAACGTTAAAGAAGGCAGCAGCCTGCGGGCGGCACTAGATAACACAAAAATGTTTCCACCAATGATGATGCATATGATTGCGTCTGGTGAAAAATCGGGTGAGCTACAGCAAATGCTAGCTCGCGCCGCAGATAATCAAGATAGGGAATTTGAAGCGCTTATTGGTGTCTCACTTAAGGTATTTGAACCCTTACTTATTGTATCGATGGCGGGCATTGTTCTGTTTATCGTTATGGCAATATTGCAACCAATTTTAGCATTGAACAACATGGTGAATATTTAATGAAAACACTTAATCGCAGTTCTGGTTTCAGTTTGATTGAAGTCATGGTCGTACTTCTAATCATCGGTATTATGGCGTCTATGGTGGCACCGCAAATCTTGGGGAACCAAGAAGAAGCGCAGCTTAAAAAGGCGGCGGTAGACATCCAGCAAATGGAAAGTGCGCTTGAAATGTACAAGCTGCGCAACAACCGTTTTCCCACCACAGAGCAAGGTTTAGATGCGCTGGTTACAGCACCTACTATCGACCCTATTCCACGTAACTATCCTGAAGGCGGCTTTATCAAGCGTCTGCCTGAAGATCCATGGGGCAACCCATATGCGCTAATCAGCCCGGGAGAGCTTGGCGTAGTTGATATTTTCTCTAATGGTCCAGACGGCGAGCCGGGTACTGATGATGATATTGGTAACTGGAATATTAACGAATACCTGAACTAACTTATATGCGCTACCGCGGCAGTACATCGTTTCATAAAGCAGGCTTCACCCTATTAGAAGTCATGCTGGTATTGCTGCTTATGGGTTTGGCGGCAGGTTACGTTATGTTTAACGCCTTTGGCGCGAGTAAATCAGACCTGCTGAAAACCCAAGCCCAACGCCTACAGGTAATCGTTGATATGGCCAGCGATTTTGCGGTGTTAAATCAACAACAGCTTGGAGTGCGGTTTGAAGCCGATAAAAATGAATACTACTTTGTCTACTTAGACGACGATGATGAGTGGCAGCGTATCGAAGGCGAAAAAACCTACGAACCTTATACGTTGCCTGAGCCTTTCACCTTCACTTTAGATTTAGACGACTTACCATGGGATGTTGAAGACAGGCTCTTTGACAGGGAGCTGTTCGACGAGAATTTAAGTGTTTCTGATGAAGGGGTTGAAATAGGTAACGAAGAAGAGAAAAAGCTGCCTCCGCCTCAAGTGCTTATAATGTCGAGTGGCGAAATTACGCCTTTTACCTTGTCGTTTAATTACGAAGGTGATGACGGCGACAATCCCGTCTATTACAGCCTGCAAAACCAAGATCTTCCGCCTTTAGTGCTTGAAGGGCCTCTGGAGAGACCACTATGATTGCGTTCAACGTTGATGCATCGACAAAGAACGCTGCACCTGCCACGCCACGCCAGCAAAGTGGCTTGACGCTACTGGAGGTTATGGTTGCCCTGCTTATTTTTGCGCTAACCGGTACAGCAGTACTTAAAGCTGCAGGCGAGCATTTATCAAGCGTTGGGCAAATAGAATCTGTCACCTTTGCCAACTGGGTGGCAAGCAATCGCTTAAACCAGCTTCAATTAGATACCACGTGGCCGCCCAAGAACAATTTAAAAGGCACGATGGAGATGGCCGATCGCACGTGGTACTGGCAGCAAACGGTGACAAAAACCAACGACAACGACTTGCGATCGGTAACCGTTTCGGTGGGTGAAGACGAAAGCTACGGCAGTTCAGTTACATCAGTAACCACTTTCGTTGCTAAACCGACGGCGGGAAATTAGCATGCAGCGCGGATTCACGCTTATCGAAATACTGATTGCTATGGCCATATTCACGTTAATTGGGCTTGCATCAACAGGTCTACTTACCACAGTTATCGACAGCAATGATATTTCAGAAGAGCGTTTTGCAAAACTTCAATTATTGCAGCGTGCCATGATCACGATTGAGCGAGACCTTCAGCAAGCAGTGCCTCGCGCTATTCGTTATAACGGTGAGAAACAAAGCGTGGTTATGGCTGGTGGTAAAACGGATGGTAGCGACGAAGACGGCATAGGCTTTGTACGCGGTGGCTGGCATAACCCACAACTCATGTTGCCAAGAAGTACACTTCAATATGTCGCCTACCGCCTCAAAGAGAACAGAATTGAGCGAATATACACCAACTATGTAGATAACGTCATAGGTTACGAGCCCAAAGTCCGTGTGCTGTTAGAGGATGTAGAAAGCTTAAAAATTGAATTTCTCGCCACCGCTAACAGTAGTTCCTTAGATGAAGACGAAGACCTGTCGTGGAGCGAAAGTTATAAAGGAGCTGCACTGCCGCGCGCGGTGGCCATTGAGTTTGTCAGTAAAGACTTCGGAAAAATACGCAGAGAATTTACCTTAACTACGGGTGAATCGTCATGACAATCAAGAGTACTCAGCGCAAGTCGATTACTCCACCCGCTAAGCAGCAAGGCGTGGCATTAATGATTGTGCTCATGATTGTAGCCTTGGTTGCGGTATTAGCCACAGAGATGGGTACACGCTTGCAGCTTCAGGTGCAGCGTACGATGAACTTAAAAGACAACAATCAAGCCTACTGGTATGCCATGGGAGCCGAGGCTTTTGCGCGTAAGTCTATCCAGTCTTTAATAGAAGAAAGCCCGAATGTGATTTCTATAGATCAGCCTTGGGCACAAGAATTCAGCTATCCTTTAGAAAACGGTGGGTTAACCGCTAACTTAGACGATTTGCAAGCGTGTTTTAATTTAAACGCGATTACCTCTGGCAGTGCAGGAGGCGCGGGCAGTAACAGCGGTAATGGCAGCAGTGGGGCGAGTAACACCACGGAAGCCATGGACGCTTTTCACACTATGTTGCTATCACTTAGCGTTGACGGACTAGACAACTACACCGCAGATACCTTACGCGACAGTTTAGCCGACTGGGTCGACGAAGATGACAGAATGCGCCCTTACGGTGCAGAAGACAGCGAATACGAGTCCAGAGAGTTTCCTTACCTAGCAGCTAACGGACCACTGGCATCAAAAAGTGAATTGCGTATTATTAACGGTGTATCACCACAATGGCTAGACGCATTACTGCCATTAGTTTGCGTGATCCCGGATTACAATGAGTTGAAAATTAACGTCAACACATTAGAAGAAGAAGATGCACCATTACTTGCAGGCCTAACGGGATTAGACATTCAGCAGGCCGCAAGTTTGATTAGCAGCCGCCCGCAAAACGGCTGGGACGATACCAATGCATTTTTAAACGAGCCCTCTATTCAAGCGCTTAATTTAACAAGCACTCGACAAGATTGGTTTTCGGTTAAAACTGAATATTTTATGTTGCATACAAAAACACAATACAACAAAGCAACCTTTAAGCTTTCCACCGTGTTTCACGTTAATGCCGATACCGGCGTTAGTATTGTGAATCGCGAGTTTGGGGGAACCTATTGATGGAACAACTCTTGGTGCGTTTAGGCGCCAACCATACAGACCCAATTAGCTGGCTCGTTTATTCGCGAACCGAAGATGAAATTATTGCATCGGGCGAGCTGCCTAATGCAGAAGCCTTATCTTCGCTGACCGAACGCGCGGGACAGCGAAGTGTTATTGCCTTAGCACCTAGCAGCGAAATTTTACTCAAATGGGTTGAGCTGCCGCCTAAAGCTGGCCGCAAGATCATTTCTGCCATCCCGTTTATGCTAGAAGACGAGCTTGCCACTGACATTAGCCAGCAATTTTTTGCGATCGGCCCTAAGCGAGGCGATGAACAGGCCGTTGCAGTAGTTAGCCATGAAAAGATGGAGCTGTGGCAGTCCTGGCTTAGCGAAGCAGGGTTATTCTGCGACACCATTATTCCTGATGTACTCGCAGTGCCAGTCACCGAAAACGGTTGGTCAGTGCTTACGTTAGGTGAACAGCTTCTCGTTCGACAAGACACATTCAAAGGCGTGCAGGGCGAGGCAACATGGTTACTGCCAACTCTTGTCCATTTTACAGCACAACAAGAAAGCCCGATAACCATTACCAATTATGCGGGTATCGATTTAAGCAGTTTGCCAAATATTGAAGAAGCACAGGCCCCCTTAGAGCTGCCTATGCAAGTATTGGCAAAAGAGGCGATGCAAAGCAGCTTTAACCTATGCCAAGGCGATTACAAGGTAAAGCGCAAGCGCAGCGGTGTTCTGAATCAGTGGCGTGTTGCTGCAGTATTAGCAGTGTTAGCGCTATGCACTAGCCTTATCGACAAAGGATTTTCTCTTTACCAGCTTAAAGCCCAAAATCAGGCGTTAAGCAGTGAGATTAATACCGCTGTTAAAGCGGGCTTCCCCAATATTGGTACCTATCGCAACGTGCGACTGAAGCTACAAAGCGAGCTTGCCAAATTAGAACAAGGTGGTGGCAGTGCCTCTATGCTTATTATGCTAGACCAGCTCGCTCCGGCTTTTTCAGCTACTGATGTAAAACCGCAAACACTGCGCTTCGATGCCACCCGCACTGAGATTCGCATTCAGGCGCAAGGTAAAAACTTTGAAGCGCTAGAGCAGTTTAAACGTACAGCAGAAAACGCAGGCTTTGTGGTTGAACAAGGGGCCATAAATAATCGTGACAACGGCGTTGTAGGTACAGTTTCAGTAAGGAGTACCTCATGAATGCACTCTTAGAAAAGTACAAAGCGCTGACCGAGCGCGAACAAAAGTTAGTACTGGTTTCAGCTGTGCTATTAATAATTGCGCTATTTTATTTTGCGGTATGGTCGCCGCTTAATGCTGCTTTAGATAAACAAAAACAACTTCTCGACAACCAGCAATCCTTGTTGGTTTGGGTAAAAGACAGTGCAGCAAGAGCGCAGCAATTACGCCGCAGCAGCGGGGGTAAACGAACATTCTCTGGCTCGTTACCGCAAGCGGTAAACCGCACTACTGCTCAGCACGACATTGCTATATCTCGTATGCAGCCACAAGGCGACGAGCTTCAGGTGTGGGTTGATCAGGCGCCGTTTAACAGTGTTTTAGAATGGCTCAAAGCCATGGAAAATATGGGCGTGATTATTCTTCAAGCGGATATTGCCGAGGCCGATGCGCCAGGCTATATCAAAATTCGCCGATTACAATTAGGTAAAGCATGAAGTCGAAAGTTAGTTGGATTATAGGCGGCATTATTGCCTTCTTATTGTTTGCCATTGCTTACATGCCTGCTGTTCACGTTGTTGGCCGTATTGCGTTACCTAGCAATGTTGCCGTTAGTGGTGTTAGCGGCACCTTGTTTTCAGGCAAGGCGCAAACTGTAGTGGTTAATGGCCTGCCCATCAACAATGTAAAATGGGAGCTTAGTCCCTTACATATGTTGATAGGTAAAATTAAATTAAACCTTAAAGCAGGTAATATTCGCGATAAAAACGACATTGCATTCGAAGGGCCTATTACCACGGGGCTTTTCAGCCAAAACAGTATAAATACCGAAAACTTCACGCTGTATTTACCGGTAGACCGAGTACTTGCACAAGTTCGCCTTCCGCTGCCAGTAAATGCCGGCGGGCGCTTCAAAGTGTCGCTCAGTGACTTAACGTTTGGGCCTGCGTGTCAATCGCTAAACGGCACCGGAGATTGGCTCAACGCGACAGTTGCCGGTACACAGGGTCCTATTGATTTTGGCACTTATTCCGCAAAGCTGCGTTGTGAAGGCGATGACATTGGAATACTAGTAAGCGAGCCTAACTTACTAAGCTTGTCGATGGATGCGGTTATCCCTATTACGATGAAAAATATTCGAGTAAGTGGTAAATTTAAGCCTGACGACAGCTTACCGCAAGAAGTCCATCAGGCCGCACGCTTGTTTGGTGCGCCGGATAGTAGCGGCTATATTGCGATTAAGCTGTGATGCATAGCACAAACTATGCGTAGAATTTCTAGGCCACCAACGTACTTCACGTTTGTGGCCAGAGGAACTGGGAACACTTTTTAACAAAGGATTGTAATCATGAACAAACCTCTTCTAGCTGGCGCGGGCGTAACTTTGGTTGCACTTGGCGTTGCCCCTTATTTTATTGGCACTAGCGTTCACGAAAATGTTAACGCCGCCGTAAACGAAATTAACCAACAAGCCGTTTATTCTGCCGAGGTACTTTCGTATGACAAAGGCTGGTTTTCGACAACAGCAGAAATCAAGCTTGCTGTCGATTTTCAAGCGCTAATCAATGCACAGAATGTTGACTCCACTGATATACCAATGGAAGAAAACCCTAGCATTACCGCTACGCTAGTAGCTCATCACGGACCGGTGTACTTTGGCGATGGCTTAGGATTAGGCCGCGTTCACTATACAGTCTCTATTGATGGAGATGAGTTAAGAGAATACGTTCAGTGGGATGGCCAACAGCCAATTTATCGCAACGAAGGCGTGGTTGGTTTGTTTGGTGGACTAAGCTACGCAGACGTTATTCCAGCGCTTAGCGCGACGGCCGAAGAAGAGGGGTTCACGCTACTTTTCTCTGGTTATGCGGGTGAAGCTGAGCCTGATGGTGACAAAACTTTGTATACGTCGTCGGGTGAATCGCTAAGCATAAGTGCAGATGAATTTTCCCTAGAGATGAAAAATCTGTCTATGGATATGAGCTATGATGGCGATATGGTAGCGGCGTTCAAAGGTGACTTATTTGAATCTACTGGCAAGGCGCGTATTGAAAGCATAGAAATTTCTAACATTGAGCCAGGTGCGACAGTTAAGATTGAGAACCTAGCTTTTGCTACTGACGTCAAGATTGACGAAGACAATAACACCGCCAATGTCTACGTAGAATACGCTGTCGACAAAGCCGTGGGCCCTGAACTTGATGCTACAGACATGGTATTAGGCGTTGCCATCAATAACTTAGATATCGACTTCATTAAGGCCTATCAAGAATTTAGCAACAATTCATTATTAGTGCCTTCTGAAGAAGTGCCAGCCAAAATGATGGAGTTTATTGAAGCTAACTTGCTAACACAGCTTAAAGCTGAGCCAGAGATTAATATAACGAAGCTGAAAGCAACGTTGCCTGAAGGGTCGTTTAACGCTTACGCAAACACGAAATTAGTGGGTATAGATGCACTTCCCGGTACGTTGGAAGACGCCGCTTATTGGGTCACGCATTTGCTGGCTGATGCACAAATCACCGCCGATAAAGCGCTAGCACAGAGTATGGCATCTGGCTATATGATGGGCCAACTAATGGCGACGCCACAAGCACAAAATATGACGGCTGAAGAGATTCAAGCTGCGGTAGAACAACAGACACCTATGATGCTAAGTACCTTTGCTCAGCAAGGCTTAATAAAAGAAACCGAGAAAGGTTACGAGACAAAGCTAACACTAAAAGATGGCGAAGCCAGTGTAAACGGTACGCCTATTCCGCTGCCTTTTGCCCCTCAATAATAGTTAGAGAACCTCTATAAAAGCGTAAACCGTGTATCGCAGACGGTTTACGCTTATTTTACTCCTGTTCAGGCAGGGTAATGTTCATTAAATCTTCAGCGGCATATACTCGACCTTCAGCTACAACAGTAATCGCCTCAGTAAGTGCATCAAGACCCGGTTCGCTACGTTTCATAATATGAGACAACACTATTTGCTTAGCGCTTGACTGCGCGGCAATGTCGATAATCTGAGTCGGCGTCATATGCAAGTTCTTAGCAACCTGACCCGCGTCATCACCAATGGCGTTGTGCAGCACCAAAAGGTCCGCGTTTTTAGCAAAACGAGCAAGGTTTCCTTGTTTATCATTGGTATCGCCTGAAAATACAGCCTCGCAGCCATTGGCCTTGACCTTCCACGCTAATGCTGGAATAGGCCCGTGGTTCACCGTCATTGCCTCAACACTGACGCTATCGTTTACATTGCGTTTAAACGGTTGTTCAAAGGTTGTGGCCCCGATGCTTTTTGTGGATATCGTATAGTCATCTTGGCCTTCTATGGTGTAAGAAGACAGATACTTAAACGCGCCGTTTTTCCCTATTAACGACGACACATAGGTGTTTGTGGACGGCATAATGTCGTTGCCCTCTGGCCCCATTATTATTAAATCTATCTCGCGATCGGTGAAATACCCACCTTTCACAAAGCTTGGCAAATCGGCGGAGTGATCGGTGTGTAAGTGGGAAAGCAAGATAACTTCTAACGATTCAAACGTCGCCCCCGCAGCGCCAAACTGAACGCTGCTTCCGCTTCCAGCATCTACCAACACGCGGGCGCTGCCATTTACCCAAACCACATAGGCACTAGATGTTCTGCCGTCATCCAATTCAGGTCCACCCGACCCTAATATTTGCACCGAAACGTTATGGCAACCAATAGGACTGGTGCTTAGGCCGGCATCGTCTGATGTAGTTGATGGTTGAGACAACGGCTGCGCTAAAGCCGAGAACGATAGAATAGCAGTGGTTGTCATAGCGCAAAAAAACGCACTTTGTTTTCTACCGCGCTGTTTGTCCTGCCTTGTAAGCCCAATGCCTGATCTTGCATTACTTAACCGTTCATTTATAACCGTCATAACCATCGCCTTATGTTATTCCCTACTCATTAATACACAGATATTTGATTAAAAGACCGTTTGCCCGGACGAAACTATTCAGCCTAGTTGACTGTGCACTGTTTTTTCGCCTGACTGTTTTCGATTACATGGGCTTTACTTTGCGACTACCTTAATGAATAGGGAGTACGGCAAAACAAAAAAGGCGAACCCTGAAGTTCGCCTTTCTTCTCATCGCTTCTTACCGAAGTGCACTACTCGGCCGATTTCTCAGCGACCATGATAGTTTTGATATTGACGAATTCACGCATACCATAGCCTCCGTGCTCACGACCGTAACCGCTGTCTTTCACACCACCAAAAGGTAAGTTTGGTTGTGCCAAAGAGTACCCATTGATATTAACCATACCGGTATCAAATTCATCTTTCGCCAATGCTATTGCTTTGTCGGTATCTGTACTGAAGATACCGCCGCCCAAGCCATAACGTGAATCATTTGCTACTTCCATGGCTTGCTTGTCGTCGCGCACGCGAATGAGCGACGCAACTGGTCCAAATAGCTCATCATCATAAGCGGGCATACCTGGCGATACATCTTCCAGCACCGTAATTGGGTAGAAATAACCATCAGAGTCTGGAATTTCTCCACCCAGTGATAGCGTAGCGCCGTTTTCTAGCGACTTTTTCACTTGCTCATGAAGTTCATCGCGCAAGTCTTCTCTCGCCATTGGGCCCAAATCCGTGTTTTCGTTTGTGGGGTCGCCAACTTTTAGCTTTTTACACTGCGCCACAAATTTGTCTCGGAATTCTTCATAGACGCTATCCACAATAACAAAGCGTTTAGCCGCCACACAGGTTTCACCGTTATTAATAACGCGTCCTTGGATACACATTTCTACAGCATGGTCGATGTCCGCATCCTCTAACACTAAAAAGGCGTCGTTACTACCAAGCTCCATTACAGTTTTCTTCGACAAGCTTGCAGCTTCCTTAGCGACTTCTTTACCTACTTCGTCACTCCCGGTAAAAGTAACGCCGCGAACGTATTTGTGCTTGATCAAGTCACTTGCCGTGCTGCCATCAATTAGCAGCGACTGGTAAACATTTTTAGGAAAGCCAGCATCTTCGTACATTTGCTGAATGGCTTGCGCCATACCAAACACGTTTTTAGCATGTTTCAGTACCGTGGTGTTACCCGCCATTATGTTTGAGGCGCTATAACGAATAACTTGGTACAACGGAAAATTCCACGGCTGGATGCCAAGAATAACGCCAATTGGCTGATACGTAATGATTGCTCGGCCGCCTTCGAAAATGCGATGTTCGTCTTCCAAAATTGAAGCGCCGTGCTCGGCCGTATAGCGGCATATTTCAGCGCATAGCTGCACTTCTTGCTTTCCTTGCGCGGTAACCTTACCCATTTCCCGGGTCATCAGGCTGGCGAGATCGTCAATTCGCTCTTCCATCAGGTTTGCAAGGTTATTAAATAAATCTGCGCGGGTCTCAAATGACGTACGGCGCCAGTTCAAATAGGCTTCTTGTGAACGGGTAACAGCTTGTTCGGCGTCCTCGGCTGACATCAAATGATAATGATCGATCTTTTCACCTGTAGCAGGGTTGTAGGTATTGATTGTCTCACTCATTGTCACTCTCCTTATTCCGTTTGGTCTGAAGGAAGTGCAACTAAAGAGCCAAGGTGTCAAAAAATATTTTTTAACCTATTTTCAATAGCATAGAAGCAACTTGAAGCCTAAGTAATGGATAGTGTCAGAAAGGATCCAGAAAAGATTACCTATCGCAGTAAAGATTTCAGGGCGACCGTTGCGATCGCCTTATCATTTTTCCTAAGTAAGGATACCCTTGCGGCGCTCTGTTTGATTAACGGTGTAATGCGCCTTGTTGTACAGCAAAAGAGGTTCAACACTAGTCAGTGTATAAGTCAGGGAAATGGAACTTTGCCATAGCAAGCGTTAACGCCACTTCATAAACACTTTGTCGCGAGGCGTGATTAAGAGTAAGCAAACCAATAGCCCCCCCTTTTTGCTTTATGTTTACTGTATCAAAGAGCTTGTCCATAACTGGCCCAAGTTCTTCTCCACGCTGTAGCGCCTGATATACGCTTACAGGAAGAGGCAAGCTTGCACTTCGCGTTACCGACCAGTGACCTTCATGGTATATCGCCACATAGGCAAAGGTAGCAGGACCATCTTCAAATACATCCACACCACCTTCAATTGCCACATACCACGCATCTGTGAGACCACCTTGATGATGAGCAAGCATGGCCTTCACGCGATTAATGGCGCCCAAGCGCGTTTCATCTTCATTCATTGGCTGGTCAGGCACGCCGCTTGGTACAGCCATACCCTGAGCGTCGAAATCGTGCTCTAGTGTGTCAGAGAGTGTATTGAGCGCAGCATTAATTTTTACCGGATTCAGCGACCCTACGTAAATTGTGTCAGAAACCATGTGCTTTCGTCCTTTAAAAACGTCCTTTCGAAACAGTCCCAACAGGGTTCTGCTTAATATCTTCTAGAATTAAACGGTAATCGCGCACCGCTGGAAACTCACTAATATTGCGATTTGGCAAGGTACTATCAGGGTTATCGACAGCAAGTAAATGTTTAATACCGTATGTCTTTGCCGCATTTAGAATTGGCAGTGAGTCATCGACAAATAAAGTGCGATGGGCATCGAACTTTACCCGTGCCTGTAATCTTTCCCATAGCAGCTGAGACTCTTTGGTTACGCCGAACTCATGGGTAGAGATGAGGTTGTCGATATGTGCGTCGAGCTGGGTATGCTCTATCTTTAGCGCCAAACTGTTTGGGTGCGCATTGGTCACTAATACCACCTGCCTGCCTGAGTCATGAAGCGCATCAAGGAACGGAATTGTATCGTCACGAAGGGCGAGCAAATGTGCCAGCTCACGCTTCAGCGGCATAAACTCATTTTCTAAGTCCATTTCGAGAGATTCAGCCCAGTAATCTAAGCAATACCATTGAATTTGCCCGAATACTGACTCATATCGCGCAGTCATTTCACGTTGACTCTGCGCCTCTGAAATTCCTCTTATTTGTGCTAATCGTTTAGGCAAATGATGTAGCCAGAACTGGTTGTCGTAATGAAGGTCCAGCAAAGTGCCGTCCATGTCTAACAGTACAGTTTCTATTTCATTCCAGGGCAGAAAGGGCAAGCGATTTTCCTTATAATGAAGTAAGCTAAGAAATTGTATACAAGTATGATAACAAAGTTGTAGCGATAGACATGCCAAAAATTGATCCGAACAAACCGTTACCACAAATTCATTCTCGTGAAATCGTTGCGCAAAGCAAACTCTTTAGGGTAGAACGCTTAGACCTTGAGTTTTCGAACGGCGCCACCCGTGAATTCGAGCGGATGGCTGGCGGAAACAGGGGCGCGGTAATGATAGTGCCTATGCTTGATGAAAACACCATGGTGTTAATTCGCGAATATGCAGCCGGCACACATTCGTATCAACTAGGCTTCCCAAAAGGTTTAATAGACCCTGGCGAAACTGCCATTGAAGCTGCTAATCGCGAACTACAAGAAGAGGCAGGCTTCGCGGCCAATGATCTTGTGGAGCTTCATAAGGTCAGCATGGCGCCCACTTTCTTTAACGCCAATATGACCATTGTTTTGGCTCGAGACTTGTATCCAAAGCAACTTGAAGGCGACGAACCTGAGCCTCTTGAGGTGATTCACTGGCCTTTAGATGAAGCAGATGCTTTACTTGCACGAGAAGACTTTGTAGAAGCACGCTGTATAGCCGCGCTGTTTTTAGCTCAAAAGTGGTTTAAGGAACAATAAACAATGCCCGATGACGCCCATGCCGACCTACTAGAACTTGCGAAAGAAATTGCCATCGAAGCCGGTGAAGCCGTATTAGAAGTATACGATAAAGGGGAGTTTGACGCTTATCAAAAAGACGATGAGTCTCCCGTTACCAGCGCAGATTATTTGGCAAATGATATCATCAACAAGCGCTTACAAGCCGCAACGCCTGATATCCCAATCCTCTCAGAGGAAAACAAACACGCAAGTTTAGAAGAGCGAAAGCATTGGCCTCGATACTGGTTAATCGATCCCATCGACGGAACCCAAGAATTCATTGCTAGAAGCGGTGATTTCGCAGTAAACATTGCGCTAATAGAGAATAATGAGCCGACAATAGGCGTTATCTTTTGGCCGCCCGGGCAGTCGCTATATTACGCCCAGAAAGGCAAAGGTGCGTTTAAGTCATCACCTGATGGCGATCACCCAATAAGCGTACGCAAGCTAGACGACCCTAAAAATAGTGTGGTGATGATTGCAATAAGCCGTCGTCAGTCGAGAGAAAAAGTGCTCAGCAGAATGTGCGCCAAGCGCGTATACCAAACGCTTCCATTGGGAAGCTGTTCCCTGAAAGCCTGCTTTATTGCCGAAGGAAAAGCTGATGTGTTTATGCGCATCGGTATTACCGGCGAATGGGACACTGGCGCATCGCAATGCATTGTCTCTGAAGCGGGTGGGAGTATTGCCGCCGCTAACTTCGAACCTCTTACCTACAATCAGCGTCATTCGCTAGAGAACCCAGATTTTGTGGTAATGGGCGATCAAAGGGTGCCATGGCAAGATGTAGTCCAGTATGATGACTTCGTAAACCCACATCAGCACTAGCGCGTAATAATTTACTTAGCGCAGCGTGTTAACCTACGTATAATAGCGTAGTAATGTTGCTGGGCCACATTACTCTGGTAGTGGTTAAATCAAGCCAGATGGAACCAAAAAGTAAAAGGAGTAACCTATGATGACTACACGTATTCGCACGTTGTCTGCAGCATTGCTCGCATGTGGGCTAGCATTTCCCGCCGCAGCCGATTGGTCAATAGACGGCGAAACAAGTGCACTACACTTCTTATCGACGAAGAATGCACAAGTCACCGAAGTACATAAGTTTGATAGCTTTGATGGTACGCTGTCTGACGGTGGCAAACTTAACGTGGCGGTTGACTTATCGTCAGTGAATACAGCCATTGATATTCGCAACAAGCGAATGCAAGAGATGCTGTTCAACGTGACCAAGTTTGCACAAGCGACATTTGAGGCCAACTTGCCTGAGTCGATGATGAACCTGAAATCGGGCCAAGTTGTTAACGGGAAGGTAGACGGTATTTTGATGTTGCACGGAAAAGCCGTTCCTACGTCATTTGCTGTTAAAGCAAGTAAAGTAAACGACGATACGCTTACCGTATCAACCACGTCACCAACGTTAATTAAAGCAGAGTCTTTTGGACTTGCTGAAGGCGTAGCTGCACTTCAAAAAATTGCAGGGCTTAAGAGCATAACAACAACAGTACCCGTAACGTTTTCAGTTACGTTTACTCAATAAAACATTGTTATTGCCGCCGTCTATCGATAAAAAGCTAGGTGGCACGTGACTAAACGCAATAAAAAACCGCACACATGTGCG
>NZ_JBHNZD010000017.1:0-126856 GCF_054960375.1 Alteromonas sp. G4i35
ACCTGCTGAATTAGCTGAAGGTGAATTTACGGTTAACGCCAGCGTGACCGACGAAGCGGGCAACACAGCAACCACAGATACTGCCGGCGAGATTGATACTACCGCACCGTCGATCACTATCGACCCCATAGCGGCTGGTAACGACACCACGCCTACCCTTTCAGGTACTACCGATGCCGCCCCTGGCAGCACAGTTACGTTAACCATTACCGATAGCGCAGGCGTTACTCAAACCGTGACCGCCATTGTGCAGGCTGACGGCACTTACAGCGCTGACGTACCGGCTGAACTAGCTGAAGGCGAATTTACCGTTAACGCCACCGTGACTGATGAAGCAGGCAATACGGCCAATGCTGACGCTCAGGGTGCTATCGACGTGACGGCGCCAACCATCTCATTAAACGACCCAGGAATAAATGGCGATGCTACACCCACACTTTCGGGGTTAACGGATGCCGTGCCCGGAAGCACGATAACCCTTACCGTTACCGATAGTGCTGGCGTTACTCAAACCTTTACCACCACTGTGCTTGCCGATGGTACCTTTACCGTTGAAGTCCCAAATGCGGTGGCTGAGGGTACATACAGCGTAACTGCCGAGGTGACGGATGGTGCGGGTAACACAGCACAAGCAACAGCAAGCGGCGATTACGATTCTACAAGTCCTTCGACGACCGTAAATCAACCTGCGCCAACGAACGATACTACGCCAAACGTGTCTGGTGAAACCGATGCCCCTCCTGGCAGTGAAGTCGTCATTGTTGTTACAGATAGCGAGGGTAACGAACAAACAATCGTTACTACAGTGGGCGCTGACGGCACATTCAACGAAGATGTGCCAGCGGAACTTAGCGAAGGCGAGTACACGGTAGATGTTACTGTAACAACACCAGCAGGCAACAGTTCTACCACCACAGTGACTGGCGAAATTGACACCACGGCGCCGATAATCAACCTTGATCCTATTGGCTCAACCAATGATGACACGCCAGTGATAAATGGCGACACCGACGCAGAACCGGGTGCGATAGTCACGCTAGAAATCGTACATTCAGATGGCACTACGCAAACCATTACTGCAACAGTGCAAGAAGACGGTAGCTTCAGTGCTGAAGTGCCACAAGCACTCGCAAATGGCGACTTCACGGTAACCGCTACTGTGTCTGATGTGGCGGGCAATACCGCTTCAACGTCTATCGATGCCGTTATTAATACTCAAGGCCCTAATGTTGTCATTGAAACCGGCTCTCCTACCAACGGTAGTGAAGGCATAGGGGGATCGTCAGACGCCCCTAATTCAGAGGTTGTGGTTGTTATCACCGATAGCGACGGCAACAGCCAGACAATAACGGGGACAACAGATGAGAATGGCAACTTCAATGTTGCATTCCCTCCTGGCTCTGAAGAGGGCGAATACGAGATTGAAGTGACGGTGACAGACGAAAATGGCAATAGCTCTACCGCCACGGCCACTACTGTACTTGATACCACCCCGCCGATTGTGAACATCGACCCGCAAACGGATACTAACGACACAACACCTACTATATCAGGTAATACAGATTTACCAGCGGGCAGCGAGGTCGCTATTACCGTCACCGATAGTCAGGGTAATACGCAAACTGTTACCGCCGTTGTTGATGAAAATGGTAATTTCAGCGCCGATGTCGAAGAAGTGCTAGTAGAAGGCAACTATGAGGTTTCTGTCGAAGCAACTGATGCAGCGGGTAATACAACTACCGCTGTCGACAACAGTGGCAACATAGACACTACCGCACCAGCGCTTTCTCTAGACCCACAAACTGACGGCAGCGACACCACGCCAACAATTTCTGGCTCTACCGATTTACCACCTGGTTCAACAGTAACCATTGTAGTGACCGACAGTGCGGGCAACACGCAGACTATCGATGCCATCGTTGATGAAAACGGTGACTTTAGCGTCGACGTGCAAACGCCGCTTACTGAGGGTGAATATACCGTAGAGGCCAGTGCAACAGACGAGGCAGGCAATACAACGACTGTCACTGAAAATGGCGGCAACATTGATACGCAAGCCCCCACCATTTCACTAGAGCCACTTGGCACAGGTAACGACACGACACCTTCAATTAGCGGTTCTACGAACTTGGAAGCAGGCAGCACGGTTACACTTACCGTTACCGATAGTGCTGGAAACAGTCAAACCTTTACTGCCACAGTAGACGCGAATGGCGAATTTAGCGCAGACGTGCCTGCTGAACTCGCTGACGGCGACTACACTGTTGAAGCAACAGCCACCGATGCTGCGGGAAATAGTGCTTCAACGTCACAAACTGGCACAGTGGACAGCAATGCGCCAAGCTTAACCCTTGACCCACTGGGTGATGACAACGACACCACGCCTACTATCTCAGGTACTACCGATTTACCCGCTGGCAGCACTGTTACACTGTCTGTTACCGATGCGCTTGGCAATACGCAAACATTTACGGCAACGGTAGATGGTTCTGGTAATTTCAGTGCTGATGTGCCCAATCCATTAGCTGAAGGTGAATATAGCGTAACGGCTACAGCGACCGACGCCAACGGCAATACTGCAACGGCAACGGAAACTGGCGGTAATATCGATATTACATCGCCGCTGGTTAATCTAGATGCTCAAGGCAGTACTAATGATACTACGCCAACCATCTCAGGTAACACAGACCAGGCACCGGGTAGCAGTGTATCAATCACTGTTACAGACAGTGCAGGCAATACGCAAACCTTTGACGCTCTTGTCCAAAATGACGGTACTTTCTCTGTTGACGTGCCGGCAGAGCTTGCCGACGGCAACTTTACCGTTACCGCCACTGTCACTGACGATGCGGGTAATCAAGACTCTGCATCGACACAGGGCAATATTGATACCGCAGCACCAACGCTATCGCTTGACCCACAAGACATTGGCAACGACACCACACCACTTATTAGTGGCACGACAGATTTGCCACAAGGTAGCACGGTAACACTGGTCGTCACCGATAGCTTAGGTAATCAGCAAACTATTGAAGCCGTTGTTGATGAAAACGGAAACTTTAGCGCTGAAGTACCTAGCGCATTAGCAGAAGGTAACTACTCCGTTACAGCAACCGCTGTCGATGAAAATGGTAATACCGCTAGCGTGACAGAAAACGGCGGCATTGTAGATACAACCGCACCATCGCTATCTTTAAATCCAGTGGGTTCTGGTAACGATTCCACACCAACTTTATCGGGCAGCACCGATCTGCCTGAAGGAAGTGTTGTCTCGCTAACCGTCGTTGATAGCGCAGGTAACACGCAAACCATCAACACCTTAGTCGATGCTAACGGTAATTTCTCTGTCGACGTACCGCAAGAACTGGCTGACGGAGACTATACGGTTACCGCCACGGCAGAAGACGAAGCAGGCAATGACGTTACAGACAACGCAACGGGTAACATTAATACCAATGCACCCACGTTAGTGCTAGATGGGCAAGGCGAGACAAATGACAGCACGCCCGTTATTTCAGGTACCACCAGCTTACCTGAAGGAAGTACGGTTACCTTAACCGTAACGGATAGCGCAGGTAACACGCAAACGATTACCGCGACTGTAGGCACAGGCGGAACATTTAGTGCAGATGTTACCACTCCGCTCGCTGATGGAGCTTACACCGTAACCGCCAGCGCAACTGACGGCGATGGCAATACGACAACAGTAACCGACAATGGCGGCGTTGTAGATACCACCGCGCCTACACTTACCCTAGAAAACCCTGGCAGCACGGGTGACACCACACCTACGCTTTCAGGCACCACTGACCTTCCTGAAGGAAGCACGGTAACGCTTGTCGTTACAGATAGCGCTGGAAACACGCAAACTATCAATGCCTTGGTCGATGCAAATGGTAGCTTCAGTGTAGATGTGCCAAACGCACTAGCTGACGGCGACTTTACTGTGACTGCCACTGCAACCGACAGTGCAGGCAATACCGCGAATGCCAATACAACAGGTAATGTAGATAGCGAAGCGCCGCTGTTAACCCTTGATACACAAGGCGCTACCAGCGATGTTACCCCAACTATCACAGGTACTACCGACGTGGCACCTGGCACATTGGTTACCATTACTGTGGTAGATGCCAATGGTAACTCGCAAAGTTTCCAAGCAGCCGTGCAAGCAGAAGGCACATTCAGTGCCGATGTGCCTAGCGCTCTGGCTGAAGGCGACTTTACCGTTACGGCAACAGTAAGCGATGCACAAGGCAACACCGCGACGGCAAACGAAACAAATGGAAGTATTGATACACAAGCGCCTATTGTTACCGTTAACCCGTTAGATTCAGGTAATGACACTACGCCGGTTATTTCAGGTAATACAGATTTACCTGAAGGCTCTGTCGTTGTGATCACCGTAACTGACAGCAATGGTGACACGCAAACCATTAACGCATTGGTTGATGCTGACGGCAACTTTGCAACAGAGGTATTGTCTCCACTGCCTGAAGGAGATTACAGCGTCGAAGTTACTGCAACAGATGATGCAGGTAATTCAACAACCGCAACTGAGGACGGTGGCAATATTGACACCACCGCCCCTGTACTTACGCTAAATCCGCAGGGCACAGGCAACGATGAAACGCCTAACATATCGGGCAGCACTGATTTAGCACCGGGAAGCACGGTAACGTTAACCATCACAGATAGCGCAGGCAATACACAAACTTTTGACGCCATTGTGGACGCGAATGGTGACTTCAGCGCAGATGTTCCAAACGCTATACCGGATGGTAGCTACACGGTAACAGCAAGTGCCTCAGACGATGCAGGAAATACAACCACCACCTCTGATACCGGTACGTTAGATACCAGTGCCCCTGCGCTGACACTAGATGCGCAAGTTACGGTTAGCGATACTACACCAACCATTTCGGGTACGACTGATCTACCCGCGGGTTCAACCGTGACGCTTTTTATCACTGACAGTGCAGGCAACACCCAAACCTTTACTGCACTTGTTGATGCGAGCGGTAACTTTAGTGCTGATGTCCCCGCGCCTCTTGCCGAAGGTGATTACTCAGTAACCACTACCGCTACAGACAGCAACGGAAATAGTGCCTCTGTCACCGACAATAACGGGATCGTCGATACTGTCGCCCCCGTTATTTCACTAGATGCGCTGGGTTCAAATAACGATACTACGCCGACCATTTCAGGCACTACGGACTTAGTAGCAGGTGAGAGCGTAACGCTGTCGATCACCGATAACGCTGGCAATACGCAAACTGTGACCGCAACGGTTGACGCAAACGGCAACTTTACTGTTGATGTACCAACTGCACTGGCCGAGGGTGACTATACGGTTACCGCAACGGCCTCCGACGATGCTGGCAACAGTGCGTCAGCCAATGCAACAGGCACCATAGACACCACAGCGCCTACCCTAACCTTAGACCCTCAAGGGTTAGGCAACGACACAACGCCAACCATTTCGGGAAGTACAGATCTAGCCGAAGGTAGCGTGGTCTCCTTGGTTATCACAGATAGTGCAGGTAACATTCAAACGGTTACAGCAACAGTTGATGCTGCAGGAAACTTTACGGTTGATGTGCCCGGGGCCCTTGCTGAAGGCTCGTATAGTGTTGAAGCTACTGCCACTGATGAAGCAGGCAACAGCACGTCGGTTCTCGATAATTCAGGTGTTATCGACATCACGCCACCTGAGCTAAACCTTGACGAATTAACGCCAGAGAATAACACTACGCCAACTATTTCTGGCACCACAAACCTTCCAGCTGGCGCCATTGTCACACTAACGGTGGTCGACAGTGCGGGTAACACGCAAACCTTTGCCGCTACTGTACAAACCAACGGCAGTTTTGCAGCCAACGTACCTTCACCACTAGCTGAAGGTGACTATACGGTTACCGCAACCGCTCAAGACGCGGCTGGCAACCAAGGTTCTGATTCTGAAACGGGTGGCAGCGTAGATACCACAGCACCTGTTATCACTTTGGATCCGCTTGGTACAGGTAACGATAACACGCCTACCATTAGCGGAAATACCGACCTAGCCGCGGGAAGCACAGTAACTATCACAGTAACTGACAGTGTTGGCACTGTGCAGACGTTTACTGCAACTGTTGATGGTAATGGCGACTTCAGTGCAGATGTGCCTGATCCTATGGCAGACGGAAACTTCGACGTTACTGCAACGGCCACTGATGCTGCAGGCAATACTGCTACAGATACAGTGAGCGGCGACATAAACTCTGCCGCGCCTACCCTATCCCTCGACCCTCTTGGTTCGGGCAACGACACGACGCCGACCATTTCAGGTAATACCGACTTAGCGCAAGGTAGCACTGTAACGCTAACTGTGACTGACAGTGCTGGAAACACACAAACATTCAGTGCCGTAGTGCAAGGTGATGGAAGCTTTACGGCTGATGTTCCTGCAAGCTTACCTGAAGGTGACTATTCTGTTACTGCGACCGCCACAGACGGCGCTGGCAACAGTGCATCGGTAACCGAAAATGGCGGTAACATCGATACAACGAATCCATCTATAACTATCGATACACAAGGGCTTGGCAATGATGCAACGCCGTCTATCTCTGGCACCACAGACCTCAATGCTGGCGACACAGTTAGCATAAGCGTGACAGACAACGCTGGAAATACCCAAACATTCACTGCAACCGTTCAAAACGATGGTACTTACAGTGCTGATGTTCCTGCCGATTTAGCTGAAGGCAGTTTCAGTGTGACTGTCACTGCGACTGACGATGCGGGTAATTCAGCAACGGCAATAGATAATAACGGTGTCATAGACACAGCAGCCCCCACCATAACGTTAGACGCACAAGGCCCAACCAACGACGCTACACCGACTATATCGGGAACCAGCGACTTAGCTGCGGGCAACACTGTAAGCATTAGCGTGACTGATAGCCTGGGCAATACGCAAACTTTCACTACCATAGTTCAAGCGAACGGTAGCTTTAGCGCTGATGTGCCCCTTGACCTTGCAGAAGGCGATTACACCGTAGAAGTGACGGCGACTGATGATGCAGGTAATCAAAACACAGCGGTTGATAACAACGGTACAGTTGACACCACCCCACCTGTTATCAACTTAGATCCAGTGGCCAGCGGCAATGACGCAACGCCAATTTTGAGCGGTACTACCGACTTGCCAGAGGGAGCAACAATTACACTGGTTGTCACCGATGCAGGCGGTAATGTACAGAACCTTACCGCTACGGTAAACGCGGATGGCACTTTCTCAGTTGAAGTACCCAGCGCGCTTGTTGATGGCGATTACGATGTAACAGCCAGTGCGAGCGATGCTGCGGGCAATAGCACGACAGTGTCGGATAGCGGCAATATTAATGCAAGCGCTCCGGAAATTACCCTAGATGCCCTTGGCCAGACAAACGACGCTACCCCTCTTATTTCAGGTACAACTAACGCGCCAGTTGGTGCCACCGTCACTTTAACAGTGACAGATAGTGCTGGAGCAGTTCAAACCTTTACTACAACCGTACAAGGAGATGGCACCTTCAGCGCAAGCGTACCGTCAGACCTGGCCGAAGGTAGCTACACAGTTGTCGCAGAGGTGACTGACGGAGCCGGAAATACAGGCTCTGACTCCGAAACTGGCGGTGTGGTAGATACCACATCACCGGCTATTGATGTGGCAGATCCGGGTGTAGGCAATGATGCAACACCGACCATTAGCGGAACAACAGACCAGCCAGCCGGAAGCACGGTTTCAATTACCGTCACCGATAACGCTGGCAATATACAAACCTTATCAGCAACCGTACAAAGCGACGGCTCTTTTAGCGTAGACGTACCCACCACTTTGGCTGAGGGTAGCTACACAGTTCAGGCTACCGTTGTTGATGAAGCTGGCAATACAGCGTCCGATGCTGAAACCGGCCTAATAGACACAATTTCACCTGTTATTACGCTGGACGAGCCAGGTACAGTTAGCGACTCAACCCCAACCATAAGCGGTACTGTAGATTTACCGCAAGGTTCTACAGTGCAAATAACGGTTGTTGATAGTGCGGGCAATACACAGGTGTTCTCTGCATTGGTTGGCGCGGGCGGCGTATTCTCTGCCGATGTACCAGCGGCGATGGCTGAAGGAAACTTCACTGTTTCAGCAACCGCCACCGATGAAGCAAACAACAGTACAACCGATAACGAAGCAGGCGTAGTTGATACTCTAGTACCTACACTTACTATAGATGTTGCCGATACCACTAACGACGCGACGCCACTCATTACCGGTACAACCGATGAACCTGCGGGCGCTGTGGTCACTATTTTGGTAACGGATAGCGCTGGTGCGACCCAGACCTTAAGCGCAGTGGTACAGGCCGATGGTTCTTTCTCTATCTCCCCAGGTACGGATTTAGCTGAAGGCGACTTCACGGTAAGCGCTACCATCAGTGATGAGGCAGGTAATACAGCAACAGCCAGTGATGCTGGAAACATAGACATTACAGCACCATCACTAACATTAACGCCACTTGAGGAAGGCAATGACACAACGCCTACCCTATCTGGTAGCACAAACCTTGCGCAGGGTAGTGAAGTTACGCTTGTGGTAACTGACAGCGCCGGAAATGTTCAAACCCTCACAGCTACGGTTGATGTAAATGGAAACTTTACAGTGGATGTGCCTGCGCCTTTGGCAGAAGGTGCATACAGTGTTGAAGCCACGGCAAGTGATGAAGCGGGTAATAGCACTACCGTCGTAGACAATACAGGCGTTATTGATACGACAGCCCCTACTCTATCGTTAGATACACTAGCCCCAGACAGTGACACAACGCCTACAATATCAGGGAATACTGACCTGCCTGCAGGTGCTACGGTAACGATTACTGTGACGGATAATGCAGGTGTAAGCCAAACCTTCGATGCAACCGTTCAGGGAGACGGCAGTTTCTCGGTCGATGTGCCAAGCCCTATGGCTGAAGGAGGGTATACCGTTACCGCCGTGGCCCAGGACCCTGCAGGTAATGAGACAACTGCCACTGAAACAAACGGTAGCGTAGACACTACCGCGCCGACGATCAATTTAGATGCACAAGGCACAGGTAACGATACCACGCCAACGATCACGGGTAGCACCGATTTAAGCCCAGGTAGTTCAGTGACCATAACCGTCACCGACAGCGCGGGAGCAGAACAGACATTTACGGCTATTGTCGATAGCGTTGGTAATTTCAGCGCCGATGTGCCCAATGCAATGGCAGACGGAAACTTCGATGTTACTGCTACCGCCACTGATGCCGCTGGAAACTCGGCGTCTGATACTACCAGCGGCAATATCAATACAGCCGTGCCAAACCTAACCTTGGACGCGCTTGGTACAGGAAACGACACCACACCGACCATTTCCGGTACTACAGATATTGCGCCAGGCAGCACCGTATCCATCAGCGTTACCGATAGTGCAGGAAACACCCAAACATTTGACGCCATTGTTCAAGCTAATGGCACCTTCTCTGTAGATGTGCCAGCAGCCTTATCTGAAGGTAATTATTCGGTCACCGCAAGTGCAACAGATGGCGCGGGTAATACGGCAACCGCAAACGAAAATGGCGGTGTTATCGATACTACTGCGCCAGCTGCGCCTACTGTTGATGCAGGCAACGGTATCGAAATTACCGGCACAGCCGAAGCAGGCGCTGTCGTAAACGTAGACGTTGACGGTGATGGCACACCTGATTTCACAGTGATTGCTGATGGCGATGGTAACTGGTCAGTAACACCCACAACACCGCTAGCGGATGGCGTGGTTGTCACGGCAACCGCAACCGATGAAGCTGGCAATACGAGTAGCCCGGCTTCTGATACGGTAGACGCTGTTGCGCCAATCGTTGCCTTTGACGACCTAACGACTAATGACACCACGCCTGCACTTACCGGTTCGGTAGACGATCCAACCGCCATCGTGGTCGTTACCATTAACGGTACAGACTATACCGCTATAAACAATGGTGATGGCAGTTGGACACTGGCTGACGATATCGTTGCCGCGCTGGCTGAAGGTAGCTATACCGCTACGGTTACTGCTACTGATGCCGACGGTAACACTGGAACTAACTCTGGTACTGTGGTGATTGATATCACTGCTCCAGCAGCGCCTACCGTCGATGCAGGCAACGGCACTGAAATTACGGGTACTGCCGAAGCAGGCGCAACCGTAAATGTGGACGTAGATGGCGACGGCACGCCAGACTTCACCGTCATCGCTGATGGCGATGGAAATTGGTCAGTAACACCCACTACACCACTAGCCGATGGCGTGGTCGTTACGGCAACAGCGGTTGATGAAGCTGGCAATGTCAGTGCACCAGCGTCAGATACAGTAGATGCTGTTGCGCCAGTCGTTGCAATCAATGACTTAACCACTAATGACGCTACGCCAGAGCTAACCGGAACGGTTGACGATCCAAGTGCTATCGTAGTAGTGACCATTGATGGCGTGGACTACACCGCAACTAACAATGGCGATGGAAGTTGGACCCTGGCTGACGATGCAGTGGCTACACTTACAGATGGTAGCTATACCGCTACCGTTACTGCCACGGATGCCGATGGCAATGTGGGTTCAAATTCAGGAACCGTAGTGATTGATACTACACCACCTGCGGTACCTACTGTGGATGCGGGCAACGGCACTGAAATTACCGGTACCGCTGAAGCAGGCGCAACCGTAAATGTAGACGTGGATGGCGACGGCACGCCCGATTTCACCGTCATCGCTGATGGCGACGGTAATTGGAGCATTACGCCTGATACACCGCTTGCCGATGGCGTAATTGTGACCGTAACGGCAACTGACGCAGCGGGTAACATTAGCAACCCAGCCTCAGACACGGTTGACGCGGCTGCACCAGTAGTTGCCTTCAACGATTTAACAACAAACGATACAACGCCGGCACTTACTGGTTCGGTTGACGACCCAACAGCCACGGTGGTTGTTACCATCAATGGAGCCGACTATACCGCCACCAATAACGGTGATGGCACGTGGACACTGGCTGACGATGCGGTGGCGGCACTTGCTGAAGGTAGCTATACCGCAACGGTTACTGCAACCGACCCAGAAGGTAATGTGGGTACGAATACTGGTACAGTGGTCATTGATACCACAGCACCAGCAGCGCCTACCGTTGAAGCGGGCAACGGCACTGAAATTACCGGCACAGCCGAAGCGGGCGCAACGGTAAATGTGGATGTAGACGGAGACGGAGACGGCACGCCAGATTTCACCGTGATCGCTGATGGCGACGGCAATTGGAGCGTAACGCCAGATACACCATTAGCAGATGGAATTGTAGTAACGGCAACGGCTACTGATGAAGCGGGCAACACCAGTGGGCCGGCATCTGACACGGTAGACGCCGTGGCACCTGTTGTAACCATCAATGACGTGACGACAAACGATACTACGCCTGCACTAACGGGTACGGTTGATGATCCAACGGCTACTGTAGTAGTCACCATTGACGGCAACGACTATACCGCTACCAATAACGGTGACGGTACGTGGACGCTGGCCGATGACGTAGTCGCTACACTCGCTGAAGGTAGTTACCCAACATCTGTTACTGCAACTGACAATGCGGGTAATACCGATACCGACACTGGTACTGTAGTAATTGATACCACCGCGCCTACCGTTGCAATAAACGATCTTACTACCAATGACACCACGCCTGAGCTTACCGGTACGGTGAACGATCCGAATGCAGTTGTGGTGGTAACCATTGACGGCAATGATTACACCGCTACCAACAATGGTGATGGCACCTGGACGTTAGCTGATAACGTAGTCGCTACGCTTGCTGAAGGTAGCTATCCAACATCGGTAAGCGCGACTGACGCCGCAGGCAACACGGTAACCAATACCGGCACGGTGGTTATTGATACTACCGCGCCTACGGTTGCAATAAACGATCTAACCACCAATGACACCACGCCTGAGCTTACCGGTACGGTGAACGATCCCAATGCGGTTGTGGTGGTGACCATTGACGGTAATGATTACACCGCTACCAACAATGGTGATGGCACCTGGACATTGGCTGACAATGCAGTTGCTGCGCTAGCAGAAGGCAGTTACCCAACATCTGTTACTGCAACGGACCCCGCGGGGAATACTGTCACCAACACGGGTACAGTGGTTATTGATACCACGGCGCCTACGGTTGCAATAAACAATCTTACCACCAACGACACCACGCCTGAACTTACCGGTACGGTGAACGACCCCAATGCGGTTGTGGTGGTGACCATTGACGGAAACGATTACACCGCTACCAACAATGGTGACGGCACGTGGACGTTGGCTGACAACGCAGTTGCTACGCTAGCAGAAGGCAGCTACCCAACATCGGTAAGCGCTACAGACGCCGCAGGCAACACGGTAACCAATACCGGCACGGTGGTTATTGATACTACCGCGCCTACGGTTGCAATAAACGATCTAACCACCAACGACACCACGCCAGAGCTCACCGGTACGGTAAACGACCCCAATGCGGTTGTGGTGGTGACCATTGACGGCAACGATTACACCGCTACCAACAATGGTGATGGCACGTGGACGTTGGCTGATAACGTAGTCGCTACACTCGCTGAAGGCAGCTATCCAACATCGGTAAGCGCGACAGACGCCGCGGGCAATACGGTGACCAACACAGGTACAGTGGTTATTGATACCACCGCGCCTACCGTTGCAATAAACGATCTGACCACCAACGACACCACGCCTGAGCTTACCGGTACGGTGAACGACCCCAATGCGGTTGTGGTGGTGACCATTGACGGCAATGATTACACCGCTACCAACAATGGTGACGGCACGTGGACACTGGCTGACAATATCGTCGCACTGCTTGCTGAAGGCAATTACACGGCTGTGGTTACCGCCACAGATGCGGTAGGCAATGTTGCAACTGACACAGGTACCGTTGTTATCGACACCAGTATTGATGAAAACAATAACGGTCAGACAGTAACGTTCGACAGTATCTCAAACGACTCTGGGGTGGCTGGAGACTTTATTACTAGCGATAGCACGCTTATTTTCAATGGAACGGTTGATCTTGGTGACAATACTACCCTAACCGTTACCGTTGATGGCACATCCTATACCTTTGGCACTGACCCTGAACTTACCATTGATGGCAGCGGTAATTGGAGCCTTGATTTAACAGGCACAGCGCTACCAGCAGGTACCTACGCGGTGGTGGCAACAGTCACCGACGAAGCAGGTAACTCGGCGAGCACAGCAAGTCAGAATGTTGTCGTACAGGCTCTCGATGCGATAAACGACGGTAACACCGTTGATATGGGCGAACCTGTGGTTACTGTAAATCCACCGGAAACCACCAGCGACGTGCAGGTGATAGGCTTAGCAGAGTCTACAGGTGGCGTGGATGCGAGCGCCTCATTTACGGTATCGCCTGATAATGTGGGTGAAGTGCTCATAGAAGTAGAACAAGTTGCACTTGTTGCTGTTGCCGATGCCTACATAGTCGAGGTATACGACGAAAGTGGCCAGCTGGTCTATCAAGGAGTCAGCGCTGCCTCGCAACTTACGGACGTTGGCGGACTTGAAATATTCAATGTCTCAGGGGATGAAACCATCTCCTTCTCGCTAGCAGGTCTAGCTGCAGGCACTTATAGCGTGGTTGTTCGCAACGATGAAAACTTACTCGAAGACTTGTTAGACAACGACAACAGCAACGATATTGACCTTGATGAACTAGGCACAGCGGGTGTGGTCCTCGGGCCTGAAAACCAGGATGTCGTGCTTAATACGGTCGAAACAACGTTGAACGGCGGTATTCTAGGCATTCCGCTAGGCACTGTAGGCACACAAGTAAGAGGCATTTTAGAAACAGTTCTAGATACCACTACTGTAATCGGTGCAGGAGACCTCGTAGGAGCGCTCACGGGTCCACTCACAGATCTTGGATTGTTAGGTTTCTTAGACGATATCGCTGCTGTTCTTGCTGACGTGTTACTCAGTAATACGTTAACCGTTTTGCAAGACACTGATATCACCACCACATTGACGGAATACACCTACACAGGTGATTTAGTGGCGCAAGGTAACCTAATTGACGGTGATCTAAGTGGCGTGGGTGCGGATACCATTTTAGACGGCGCTCAAGTGACGCTAATTACTAACGCATCAGGCGACAGTGTTGTGGTTCCTGCCACAGGAACGGTTACTATCCAAGGTAACTATGGCGTGCTTGAAATTGCCGCAGATGGTACTTACACCTATACCGCCGATGGTGACCGCAGTGCTATTGGACAAGATGAAGTATTTAACTACACCTTGTCAGATGGTGAAACCTCTGATATTGCGGCGCTCACCATTACTATTTCGGGAAGTGACTTCCCGCCAGTTGTCGCACAAAACGACAGTAATGATATGGAGCTCGGTGCGCAAACTGCTATCGTTAATGCCCCTGTCACCGACAGTGATTTACAGGTCATTGGTTTAGCAGAAGGATCGCCTGCTGCGGGCTCTCCAACTGCAAGTACCACGCTTACGGTTGACCCTGGGTTCTTCGGTGAAATATTGGTTGAAGTTAGCCAAGAGGCTCTCGTTGCCGTTGCCGATGCCTACATTATTGAAATTGTGGATTCTAGTGGCAATGTAGTCGCTACAGCTATGACTCCTGATAACCCGTTAATTGGAGATGTCGCAGGCGTTAATCTTCTGGGGTTAACAGGTGACAATACGCTGGTTGCTAAATTCTCGGGACTACCCGCTGGAGACTATACGGTTGTTGTGCGCAATGACGAGAGCGCTTTAGAAACCTTGTTTGACCAAAACAGCGACGGCTCAATTACGTTGACGGAGTTAGGTAGCGGTGGCGTTGCTCTTGGTGAAGAGAATCAGGATGCAGTCTTAACTGCTGTAGAAGACGCATTGAACGGCACTAATGCCAGTGTTCTGAACAGTCTTGGACTAGGAACTATAGTACGGGCACTCATACTTGAACCTGCTCTTAGCACGGCTGATTCAATTGGCGCAGCGGATTTAGTTAGCAGAATCACTACGGGTCTTAACGAGTTAGGTCTAAGTTTGCTGGTCGACGTAGCGCTCGATGCAGTCGCCGAGGCACTACTTAGCAACACGCTCACCTTACTGCAACAAACTGATGTGACTTCAACGTTAACCGAGTATGCGTTTGCGGGCAGCATTACCACATCAGGTAATGTTATCGATGCCGCTAGCTCAGGCGACGTTAGTGACAGTATTGCCGAAGGAGGCGTTGTTACTCAAGTTACTCATACCAATGGAGAGTCAGTGACTGTATTGGGTACTGGTTTATCTGGCATAACCATTGAGGGTGACTATGGTAACTTAACTATTTTCGAAGACGGCAGCTACACCTATGTAGCCAACGGCGTTCGCGACGGCTTAGGCAATACAGATAGCTTTAGCTACACCATTTCAGATGGCGCCAATACGTCTACTGCAAACTTGAACTTCAATCTATCAGGGCAAGGCGTATCCGCAGACTCGGCACGTGCTGAATTGACCTACGACTTTGTTTCGGAAGCGGGCCCTAGTGACCTAGATGCACTTTCTCATGGCTATTTATTGGGGCTAGGGGGCAGCTTTAGCGATACCAGCAGTACATTTGCCGTTGCAACAAATACAACTCAAGATATTACGTTAAACGTTGATAACGGCAGCCTACTGTCACTGGTTTCAAGCCTTACTGTTACCGTAGAAAAGTTTGAAAACGGCGCGTGGGAAGCGTACAGGGTTTTCCCTAATGGCGAGTTGATTAGCTTATTAGGCATTGACGGCGATACCGTGCTTACCGTCAACGGATTAACTGAAGGTTTGTACCGTCTGTCGATGAGCGGTACAACTGGCGTTGGCGTAGCCGGAAGTATTAGTGTAGACCTGTCTTCTACCATCAACTATCTTGACCAGTTTGAAGTTAGCGGCGTACAAACCGCCACCGGCAATCTGTTCGAAAACGATATACTGTTTGGCCCAACATACGACGTAACCGTTTCTACTGATGGAACAACCTTCCAAGATGCGACTGGCGGCATTACGTTAGTGGGTGATTACGGTACGCTGCAAATTGATGAAACTGGCGCATACACTTATACCCCGGACAACACGCAAGCCGTGTTTGGTGGAACCTTAACGGATACTTTTACTTACCGTATCGAATATCCAGACGGCACTATCGAACAGGCAGAATTTAACGTGTTTGTAACGGCATCTGGTGAAGGTGTACCAGAAGTGGTAATGAGCAGTTCATCTGAGTCTGTAAGTGCATCAGATAGCAGCGGCACCGTGGTTACTGACGAGCCTACAGCACCTGACGTCATTGACCTAACAGGGCAAACGCTTCAAACAGTCGATCTAAACGCTGAAACTAGACTGATAACACCAGAGAACGAGCCTACTGCACCGCTTATGAGCGAGCCTTCAGCGATAACGGAGCCAGTAGAGAGTACACCAGATATCATTACGCTACCTGAAGACGAGGTGAGCACACTTGGTACCACTGTGGGCGATGGTTTTGGTGGAGGAGATACTATCGACCTGTCTGGCACTAAGCTTGATACGGTTGATATTGGCGGTCCTGTGCCCACCGCGCCGGACGAGGGTACAAGCCCGCTTTCGCCTGAGCTTTCTACACCAGAAAGTACAGCGCCAGAACCTATCACCTCCGGAACAGTACCAGAAGACACAATCACCCTCCCTGAAGAAGGCGATATTGTTACTACTGGGCCTGTTACTGAAGTGACTGTTGATGTTGTGGACATTGACCTTCCTCCGGAAGATTTGATTCTTCCCTCAACAGAGCCTACTTCGACTGACTCAGGTTCTGAGAGCATTTCAACGACGAGTTCAAGCGACTCAGCAGTTGACACAACTAAAGAAAGCGGAAGTGACGTGGGCGCGACATCTCCTACCGAATCAGAGGTACTGAAAACGGCGATTGATAAACTTCCACCTACGGATATTTAAAAATACGCTGACCATAGCCAAAGCCCTCGTATCTACGAGGGTTTTTTATATGCATTAGAAAACCAGGCCATGGACACATTACTTTCACGTCAATGACAGAGACATTCTTCTCATAGCGCTGCACCTTGTTGACAAAGGGTTTCGTATTTTCCCGAACTACGTATAATAAAACTCCCTACGCATTAGGTCCCCATAGTTTAATGGATAAAACAAGGCCCTCCTAAGGCTTAGATGTTGGTTCGATTCCAGCTGGGGACGCCATTAATTGCGCAACGTTTCTGCTTTTTAGTAAAGATGCTTATACACACCGTCGCCTGTAATATTGAAGAATTTATTATACTTTGGTTGTAATTTAGCCAATTTAAGTAATACTCTTCAAAACAGGAGAGCATTATGACTTTCGATTTCCCCCCACCTGATAACGCTGATAGTTGTGCCGAAACAGCTGAGCAGTGCCCATTTTCTGAAGAAGAGTGGGATGCTATTGAAGCTTTAGCGGAACCCGGTGCCATTTACTAAACGATGATTTTTAGAATTTAATCCCCACTTTATAATTACACTGCAATCGACGGTGCTGCTGTTCGTTGCGCCCGGTGATATATCGAGCGGTTATGCTCCATAGACCAACGGGGCAGAAATAGCGTATAAAAGATAGAGAAGTAGCTTATACGGGGATTAATATGAGCCAATTTGAAAACGACGATATCGATTCGTTTTTTGCAGAAATGCAAGATGTAAAACCAATCGCTTCAGATGATAAGGCTTTATTACACGATCCTGAAAAGGCGCTCGCTGAAAAACAAAAACGAGCGGCTAGGCAGTTAAGCGTCCGCGAAAAACTCGCTAATCCACTGAGCATGGAAGGTGTAAAGCCGGTACCCCCTGATGATTTCATACACTTCCAGCAGCCCGGTATTCAAGACGGCGTTTTTAAAAAACTTCGCCTTGGTAAATACCCTCTAGAGGCCAACGTAACACTTTCAGGGAAAACCTTAGAACAAAGCCGAGACCTGGTTTATAGCACCATTAAATCTAGTCACGAACGCGGGGTTCGTGCACTGCTCATAAAACATGGAACAGGTGAAAATAGCAAACCCTTTCCCGCTTTGAAAAAAAGTTATGTTAACCATTGGCTAAGAGAACTAGACGAAGTCATTGCTTACCATACGGCTCAACCGATGCACGGAGGCTTTGGTGCTACATATGTGCTTTTGAAAAAGCATCCGCAACAGAAACTAATTAACAGAGAAAAAAATAAGAAAGGATAAAATGAGAGGCAAGAACTCGTTGAGTCAGCTTTGCTTTTTTGGGCTTGTCTTTAGGTGTAGCTTTTAGGCTTTTCTCATGAAGCGCTATATGCTGAACGTTTTTATTGTCCCCTAATGATTAGCGCCCGTATCAAGCAACTTGATACGGGCGTTAGAATTTTTCTTTCAGACTACTTAACTGAAGACTGCACACTTAGCGTTGTTGGAGCTTCGGCAGACTTCGCAGATGTGCTAAAAACAGCAGTTACGAACATCAGCACTACAGCTACAGCCACTCCGGTTAAGCCAAACCCTTTAGAAGAACGATTCATCGGTCGTCTCTTATTATTTAAACCAGCTGGCGCATGCCTTTCACTGGTACAACCCTAACTCAACTCCTGTAACCTAATCGCATTCCTTGCTTGCACTACAATAGATCAGTGACAAACTGATGACAAGGGCAAAAATCAGATTTTTGACACTTTGCCAAAGCTTTGACACCTATTTATGGTATGAACGTTTATTAAACAGTATTTTTTCGAAAGATAAACAGGGGTTTCCCCCTGTTTTTATCGAACTAACAGTGCTTTGTTACCCAACAAATTTACGGGCATTTCTGAAGATACGCATCCACGCACCATCTTCTTGCCAATCGTCTGGACGCCACGAGTTTGCCACGGCTCTGAATACACGTTCAGGGTGCGGCATCATAATTGTGCTTCGCCCGTCCTGTGAAGTTAAGCCTGTGATCCCCTGCGGTGAACCATTCGGGTTTGCCGGATATTGCATGGTTGGCTTGCCGTAGTTGTCTACATAACGCATCGCCACCTGCGCGCCTACTTGTGACAGCGCGTTGTCATTGGCAAATTCAGCTTGACCTTCACCGTGCGACACTGCAATAGGCATACGCGAACCTGCCATGCCATCAAGCAGCACAGACTTAGACTCCATCACTTCGACCATTGCAACACGAGCTTCAAATCGCGCCGACTGATTGGTCACGAAATGTGGCCAATGCTCAGTACCTGGAATCAGTGATTTAAGGTTCGACAGCATCTGACAGCCGTTACACACACCTAAGCTGAACGTATCGTTACGGTTGAAGAAGCCTTCGAATTGATCGCGAGCCATGCTGTTAAACAATATAGATTTCGCCCAACCTTCACCTGCACCTAATACATCGCCGTAAGAGAAACCGCCACAAGCCGCAAGGCCCGCAAACTGTTCAAGAGTAATGCGACCCGCCAACACGTCACTCATGTGCATATCGATAGCATCAAAGCCTGCACGGGTAAATGCAGCCGCCATTTCTAGATGCGAGTTTACGCCCTGCTCTCTTAATATCGCCACTTTTGGCTTAACGCCTTTGGCAATATAGGGCGCTGCTACGTCTTCGTTTACATCATAAGACAACGCAGCATGCAAACCTGGGTCGGCAGCATCTTGCTTTGCCGCGTGTTCTTGTTCAGCACACTCAGGGTTATCACGCAGTTTCTGCATTTCAAACGTGGTTTGTGCCCATGTTGTACGCATTGATACGCGGCTATCTGCAAGTACAGCAACACCACCGCGACTAAACTCAATCATGTCGGTGCTATTAAGCGTACCGATATCGTGAGCCAATTCAGTTAAACCGAATTCAGTCAGTACTGCGTTAACGGCATCCATATCGCTTTCAAGCACTTGGATTACGCCACCTAGTTCTTCATTGAACAATACGGCAATGTCGTTTCCAACTAGGCTATCAAGGTTAATGCTTACACCTGTTTTACCAGCAAAGGCCATTTCAGCAACGGTGGTAAACAGGCCACCGTCTGAACGGTCGTGATAAGCACACACCAAGCCTTTTTCAATTAACGTCTGCATTGCGTCAAAGAAGGCTTTAAGGCGAGTTGCAGAGACCACATCTGCTGGGCTATCACCAAGCTGAGTATAGACTTGTGCCAGGCAGCTTGCGCCCAAGCGATTTTTCCCTTCGCCCAAGTCGAGTAGCAGCAAGCGGCTTGCGCCTTTGTCTGTACGTAGCTGAGGCGTTAGGGTTTTGCGAATATCTTTTACTGCGCCAAAGGCAGAGATAACGAGTGATAGCGGAGAAGTCACCGCTTTATCTTCACCGTTTTCATTCCATGCGGTTTTCATCGACATAGAGTCTTTACCCACAGGAATGGTTAGGCCTAGCTCTGGGCAAAGCTCCTCACCCACTGCTTTAACCGCTTCATAAAGACCCGCATCTTCACCTGGGTGTCCAGCTGCTGCCATCCAGTTTGCTGACAGTTTAATGCGCTTAATATCGCCGATGTTTGCTGCGGCAATATTGGTTAACGCTTCACCCACAGCAAGACGTGCAGACGCGCCGTGCGATAGTAACGCGACAGGCGTACGCTCACCCATCGACATCGCTTCACCGTGGTAGGTGTCAAACGCTGTTGCAGTAACCGCCACATCTGCCACTGGCACCTGCCATGGGCCTACCATTTGATCGCGACTTACAAGGCCGGTAACCGAACGGTCGCCAATGGTGATAAGGAAGGTTTTCTCTGCCACGGTAGGCAAAGATAAAATGCGATTTGCTGCATCACTTAAGGTAATGCCTGCCTCGTCTAGTGCTGGCGAGCTAACCTTGGTCGAGTTTACGTCGCGGTGCATTTTAGGCGGCTTGCCTAAAAGTACATCAAGAGGCATATCGATAGGTTTGTTGTCAAACTGGCTGTCGTTCAGGTTGAGGTGCTGCTCGGCAGTGGCTTCACCAACCACAGCAAACGGCGCGCGTTCGCGGGCACAAATTGCTTCGAACACTGGCATATTTTCAGGCGCGACAGATAAAACATAGCGCTCTTGGGATTCGTTACACCATAGCTCCAGAGGTGTCATACCTGGCTCATCTGACAATACTTTTCTAAGTTCAAAGTTACCGCCGCGGCCACCGTCATTAACCAGCTCAGGCAGTGCATTTGAAAGACCACCTGCGCCCACATCGTGGATAAACTGAATAGGGTTGTTATCCCCCAACTGCCAACATGCATCAATCACTTCCTGACAGCGACGCTCCATTTCAGGGTTGTCTCGCTGTACTGAAGCGAAGTCTAAATCTTCGTTTGACTGGCCAGATGCCATTGATGAGGCTGCACCGCCGCCAAGACCAATGTTCATTGCAGGGCCGCCAAGCACAATAAGCTTAGCGCCTACCGTAATTTCGCCTTTTTCAATATGCTCGCGACGAATATTACCTAAACCACCAGCTAACATAATAGGTTTGTGATAGCCGCGCACTTCAACACCGTTGAAGCTATTGACTTCTTGTTCAAAGGTACGGAAATAACCCAGTAGCGCAGGACGACCAAACTCGTTGTTAAACGCTGCGCCACCTAGTGGGCCTTCAAGCATAATATCAAGGGCGCTTACAATGCGCTGTGGCTTGCCGTATTCGAATTCCCACGGCTGTTCAGCACCAGGAATACGTAAGTTAGATACGGTAAAACCAACCAAACCCGCTTTAGGTTTTGAACCACGACCAGTAGCACCTTCATCACGGATTTCACCACCAGAGCCTGTTGCCGCACCTGGGAAAGGTGAAATTGCCGTTGGGTGATTATGGGTTTCTACCTTCATCAAAATATCAATGTTTTCATGATGGTATTCGTATTGGTGTGACTGCGGGTTCGGGAAGAAACGACCTGCTTGCCACCCTTCCATTACCGCTGCGTTGTCTTTGTAAGCTGAATACACGTGATCAGGTAACAACTCGTAGGTGTTTTTGATCATTTTAAACAGCGACTTCTCTTGGTCCTCGCCATCAATGGTCCAGCTAGCGTTAAAAATTTTGTGGCGACAGTGTTCAGAGTTTGCTTGCGCAAACATATAAAGTTCAACGTCAGTCGGGTTTCTGCCTAGCTTAGTAAAGCTATCAAACAGGTAGTCAATCTCATCATCAGCTAAAGCAAGGCCTAACGACACATTTGCATTAACTAGCGCGTCTTTGCCTTCGCCTAATACATCTACACTGGTAAAAGTATTGGCTTCGGTATGTGAAAAGAGTACCGCAGCTTCATCAGTATTGGTGAACACTGATTCGGTCATTCTGTCGTGTAAGAAACTAGCGATAAGCGCAAAATCATCTTCACTCACACCGTTTTCTGTTTCTATATAAAACGCACAACCACGTTCTATGCGGTTGATATTTTTTAGACTGCAGTTGTGAGCGATGTCGGTGGCTTTAGAAGACCAGGGAGAGATAGTGCCGGGGCGAGGAGTAATGAGGAAGAAGGTTCCAGAAGGGGTTTGTGCTTGCCTCGCGGGGCCGTAAGTGAGCAGCTTCTCGAGTATCTCTATTTGCTGCTTAGACAAGTCACCTTGGGAATCGACTAGGTGAACATATTCGCTATATAGGTTTTTAACCCTAACGCCGGATTGACCCAGCTTTGCAATCAGTTTAGTTTGGTTAAACTCTGATAGTGCAGGAGCGCCTCGAAGGACCAACATATTGATTTACCTGGTTTGTTAGAAACAACGACCACCAATGCGACGCGTTGCCTCTTGGATTGATGAGTATTTCGGCGCGGATTATAGAGTAATTATGCGCAGTAAGTAACCTCATAACGCGCTTACATGAACTTTTTTTTAAACTTAGATGGTTTAATGACAACAAGTAAAGGTCTATGCAGTCACAAGACTATAAAAAACGATTAAAACTACAATTAATAATCATATTATCTATTGCTGTTATGAGTTGTGGCGTTCCTTCTGTTCCCACTGCCCTTTCTTCATTGTTGGAACGAGAGTCGATCCGCGTCGGAACTGTTTATGGTGCAGGAACATTTTATAACGGCGCAGAGGGGCCGCAGGGTTTTGAATATGAACTGCTGGCAGGATTTGCCGATTACCTTGGCGTGACGCTCGACCTTTACCCCTTCTACAGCTATGAAGTCATGTTAGAACAGTTAGAAGAAGGTAATCTGGACATTGTCGCGACAGGCGATGCGGTAACGCCTTCACTTAAAAGTCGTTTTGCTTACGGTCCAGCCTATCAACACGTTCAACAAGAGCTCGTCTTCCAAGCAGGGACATCGAGACCTAGAGACTTATTAGAACTTGATGCCCCTATTGTTACTGTGGCAGGTAGCAGCCAAGCTCACTTACTGTCTAGTTTATTAGGCCAGGTAACCGACCAAGCAAGTGATAGTGAAAGCCCAATAATAAAAACCCAACTTGTTACCACCGAAGATTCTGACTCCGAAGAACTGTTACAACAAGTTGCCAATGGCGACATTGCTTATACGGTAGCAGACAGTAACCGTCTAGCCCTTCAACGCAGGCGATATCCTAACTTAGCCGTGGCAAAAACCCTTAATGAAGATATGCCGATGGCGTGGGCGCTCCCATTACATCAAGATGACTCCGTGAAAGCTGCGCTGATTGAATATTTTGGTACTGTACATCAGTCAGGCTGGTTTACGGTGTTAGAAGACAAGTACTTTGGCCATATTCGCCAGTTTGATTACGTCGACAGTCGTGCGTTTAATTATGCCGCCGAGACAGCACTTGCCCAATACAAACCCTTATTTCAACAGTATGCAGGTGAATTAGACTGGCGACTGCTTGCGGCCATGAGTTATCAAGAAAGTCACTGGGACAGTGACGCTATTTCAAGAACTGGCGTTCGCGGTCTAATGATGCTCACCATGGATACGGCAAGTGACTGGAACGTAGATGACAGAACCGATCCTGAACAAAGCATTCGCGGAGGCTCTCGTTATTTTGCCAGTTTGCTCAATCGCATACCTGCGCGAATTAGCGAGCCAGATAGAACCTGGATGGCTATGGCGTCGTATAATATCGGTATGGGCCATTTAGAAGACGCACGCATTCTTACCGAGCAACAAGGTGGCAATCCAGACCTTTGGGTAGATGTAAAGCGTCGCTTGCCACAGCTTAGGCAAAAGAAATATTACCGTACTACTCGCTATGGCTATGCAAGAGGCGATGAAGCGTTACAGTATGTGGAAAATATTCGTCGTTATTATGACAGCTTAGTATGGTTGGACGAACAAGGAAAAATTTGACGCAGTTCACCTTGCTTCTCTCTTGAAAACTGTCATTTCGATGTCATCTTTGTACTGTACCCTAAAAAGAAGTTAGTCAGACACTGACTTACTTTCTCAGTAATAATTATTTTCTCAACGATGACAAGCTCTAGAAGAGCTGCAGCTCTTAAATGACAACATCTCTCGAATAACGTGAGACTTGTTCAAATAAAGAGAGCTGCGCACGAAGGAAGAAAAGTGGTCACGAAAAACATAAAGTGGCCACAACGCGAGAAAGGAGAACAAATGAAAAAAAATCGATTTATGAAAAAAGGAATAAAATTGAAAAACAACAACAGACGCAGACTTATGCTCAAGCGTTGTCACCAAAAAGTACTTCAGCGCCGCAAGCTATTTGTTACCAGCGATATGTTCACTCAGTTAACCCGTACGCCTGGCTAAGCCACCTCTATGCCATCTGGTTCACAATGATTGACCATGTAACCGGTACATACCAAATGGGCGAAAACACTAATAAGCACAACTTCAGGCAACGCTATAAATTAGCTTGAAGCATCACCCTCTAGCAGTCTTTTCGCCTTTTTGGCAGCCTTTATTTCTTTCCTGCGCTTGCGAAAAAAATCTGACAATTTGTTAGCACATTCGTCAGCTAATACGCCAGATACAACCTCAAGTTGATGATTAAGCGCAGGATGTTGCAATAAGTTCATGACCGAGCCCGCAGCGCCTGTCTTCGCATCCTTTGCGCCAAACACCACCCGCTTTACCCGTGCATGTACCAGCATACCTGCGCACATAGAGCAGGGCTCTAATGTCACATACAACGTAGCATCAATAAGTCGGTAGTTTTGCACCGCAGCTGCTGCTTCTTTAACAGCGCGTAGCTCTGCATGCGCAGATGGGTCATTATCCGTTATCGGCGTATTGAAGCCTTCACCGATAAGCTCACCGTTTAATACTACGCAGGCGCCGACTGGCACCTCACCAATCGACTCAGCCTTATCGGCAAGCGTTAACGCATGCCTCACCCACATTATGTCTTCTTCTGTCGCGATGTCTTCCATTGCGATTTCAGTCAACGGCTCCTGCACAGCCTCTTTTTCTTGCGTTTGCTTGTTTGCAAGGTCGAAGTTTGGTGTTGGACGGTTGCTATTTTGGTCACTCATTCGTCAATTTTGCTACTTTACTTGGTGAAATTCATTAACATTTATTTTGTATTAGCTTAGGTAAACATTCTAACTTCTTAGAAAGTAATGACTTTTGTCACTTGGCAACCTACTTGCAATCTCTCATTATAACACTGCTAGTGTGATGGACTTAACAGGTTACATTTTTTACTAAAAAGTATGTTAGATAACCGCTATAGTACCTGAAGCGAAGCAGTAATTTTACCGATAAGTATTTAACTAAATACGGGGTGAATTAGGCAACAGGCCAAATTTTCACCTACACTGTTTTAAAGCCATTTGTGAGGGATACCACCGTGAATATGACCGCGATTGCAATAGTAGCCATTTGTGCCTGGGCCTTAGTTACCATTGTCGAAAGTGCAAAAGACAAAAGTAAGAAGAAACTTAGCAGCAAAGAAACCGATGCTTATAAAGCCGAAATTGCAGAGCTTAAGGAACGAGTTTCTGTGCTTGAGAAGATAGTGACAGACGAGCGCTACGACCTAAAAAAGCAATTTGCAGACTTAGAAAGCGACCGCGTAGCGTAAGCTTGAACTCACGTAATTCAACACACGTTCCATGGCAAGCGCGCTAGATTAAACAACGCTAAGTTTAACTGCGTGCTAGCTCCCTTCTAATAGTTTTCGCTCTGCTCGCTCCACACGCCGGGGTTTACCCGCAATCACTAGCACGTCATGGGCTTGCAAAATAGCGTCTTGGTCTGGGTCTTTAACTTCATTTCCATCCCGTCTTAGGCCCTTAATCGCTACTCGCATTCTCGAGAAATCGATATCTTTTATGGCTTTGCCAATACAGGAAGCGTGTTCGGACAACACCACAGCATGGATAAACTCTAACTTGTCTTCTGTGCCATAGGTGATCTCTGTTGTTTCTCCCGGGTAAAAGCCGTGCATATGATCGTAGCGACCTTTTCTCTCAGCTCGCACCCGCTTTAAAATACGAGACATTGGCACGCCGGCGTAATGCAGCACCTGCGATACCAACATCAAGCTCCCCTCTTGCAGCTCTGGCACGACTTGATTGGCACCCGCGCTGTATAGGCTTTCAAGCTGGTAGTCTCGTTTGGTACGCACCATAACATCTATAGTGCTCGTAATGCTTCGGGTCTGCGTTATCACCTGCTTGGCCTTATCGACTTGATCAAACGTAACAAGCACAAGCTTGGCACCTTCTACATTGGCAGTAATCAATATATCTTTTTGACTCGCATCACCGAAGATGACGGGCTCTCCCGCGTTTCGACTCTCGTGTACTCTGACAGGATCCATATCTATGGCAACAAAATGAATGCCTTCCATTTTCAGCATGCGAGCTACCGACTGTCCAACGCGGCCAAACCCACAAATAATGACGTGGTTGGTTAACGGCTCTGCATTACCAAAGCTCACATTGTCATCGAACGAGATATCCTTGTTAACAATACGCCTTGCTATGGTGACGCTGTTATTCATAAGCCACGGGGTTAACGCCATACTGATTACACCCATGCACACAATCAGCGATGACTGCTCTGACGTTAACACGCCGTGTGTCGTAGCAAGCGCAGCAATTACAAAACTAAACTCGCCAATCTGACAAAGTTTAACCCCAGCAGACCAGCCATCTATTGCATCGGTTTTAACTAATAGAGATGCGCCTCTTACTAAAATGACTTTAACTATCATCAAAGCAAAAACGCCAAAAACAATCTCAAACAGGCTGTTCCACAGTACAGTGAGTTCTAACTGCATACCCACGGTAACAAAAAATAACCCCATTAAAATATCTCGAAACGGACGAATGTCGGCTTCAAGTTGATACTTGTATTGGCTTTCCCCCAACATCATACCCGCCAAGAAAGCGCCTAGCGCCATGGATAGCCCGAAGTAGTAAGTTAGCCCTCCTGCCAATAGGGCAATCAATATAGTGGTCAGAACAAACAGCTCGTCAGTCCTTGTTCTTGCTACCTCTCTAAACACCCAAGGTAGTAACCACTTACCCACTGACATTAGAAACGCAATGACAAACACACCTTTAAGCAACGCCTCGCCTAAAGCTAGCGCAATACTTACTTCACCAGTCTGGGCTAAAAGAGGAATAGCAATTAGGAACGGAACCACCGCTAAGTCTTGAAAGAGTAAGATACTCACCGCTAATTGTGTACGCCTGTTATTAAGAATGCCCATTTCGGTAGCTTGCTTAATTACAATAGCGGTTGAGCTTAACGCCAGCGTACCACCAATAATGATGGACGCACTCATTGGAATGCCGAGAAACAGAGGAACACAGGTAAACACTGCCGTGGTAAACACCATTTGCCCTAATCCTACACCGAATACTAAAGAGCGCATTGCCAACAATTTAGGTAACGAGAACTCAAGACCAAGTGAAAAGAGCAAAAACACTATGCCCACTTCAGCGAGCAGGTGCATTTCTTCTGGGTGGGCAAATACAGATAATAGTTGTGGACCCGCGAGTACGCCGGCAAACAGATAAGCAAGAATAGGAGGGAGATGAATGCGTTTAAATAATGCGACCGCACATACCGAAATGAACATCAATATCACGATATTTAAAAAGCTCGTCCCCACACTACCTCCTAAAGCTACATAAACTTCCATTTGTAAAACAAGCGCGATAAATCAGGCGATTTTACGCTTTAAACTAAAGACTAGTGCCTGAAACACTTTGTTGGCATCTAGTTTGCAAAATCCCCTGTGTAAATGCAGATCCGGCAAGTTTTGCCGCTGTGATCGCCATAAATTCCGCGAAAATGCAGATGTGGCCACAGAAACGTCAGGGCTTTGACACTTGTTTCTTTGCATATCAACGCATTTTGTATAGGGGCACTACTGTGGATTTTTCAACGTCAGTCTACGATAGCACACAACATAACAATTTTTACCCTGCTGAGAGCACAGGTAAATCACTCTCTTTTAGTGAATTATCAGGCTTTATCACGCAGCTACTTTCTACTCTTGAACTACAAGAGCTAGGTGGCGTGTATTTTCAGCAGCTAAACACGTTGTTACCTATTGTCGGGTTTAGCTTGTCTGACTTTGACTCGCGTTGGGTGTACGGTAATGCAAAGATATCGTCAACACTCATTGATTTACCACTACAAGGTGCCAATGCCGTTAATGGCGATCAAGCTCATGTCTATTACTACATTAGTTCACCCTTGTCGTTATCGCAACGGGAGAGTCTATTCCAACTGCATGATTTATTTGGAAAACAAGTAAAGCACGCTCTTTCATTGATGCGTGTGCAACAGATGGCGACTAAAGATGTGTTAACTGGCTTAGGTAACCGAGCGGGCTTTGAGCAGTCAATGACAAGACAACTTGGCTGGGCGCAAAGACACGATGATCCTTTCGCACTTTTGGTGATCGACTTAGACAACTTTAAGTATGTGAACGATAATTTTGGTCATGGCGAAGGTGACAAAGTACTTGTCCATGTTGCATCACATTTATCTAACGTCCTGCGAGACGAAGACGAAGCATTTCGCTATGGCGGCGATGAGTTTTGTTGTTTGCTAGACTGTCAGTCGCAACAGCAGCTAGCTTGTGCAGCCCAGCGTATTCAAATGAGTATCAATAGCTCTAGCTACTTATCTCGCTTAGGCGTATCAACCAGCCTTGGCGGCGCGATTTATCGCGACGGCGATACGATGAGTAGCCTATTTGACCGTGCTGACAACGCCCTGTATCGCGTGAAAAATTCTGGAAAAAATAGCTATCACGCAGCGTAACGTCGCGATTCGAATTTATCAGGATGGCGGCAAAGCAATGCCGCTTTTGCACATTATTGCCATGGATACCATAAGCAAGAGTATCTAGCCCTTTCAAAAAACGGCACTTTTAGTGCTACATAGATTCAGTCGAGACTAAAGGTTATTTCTATATCTGGCGCTTTGGGCTGCAGATAAACACAACGTCCTTCAACAATCAGTGCGACAGGCTCGTCGTTAATCAAGATTGCCGGCACGCCGTTTCGCTCCCATCTTGGCACGCGCCATACCTTAAACCATTCTTTCAGCAACTTAGATACGTTCGCATTTTCTGGCTTTACTTTAAGGTAGCGAGCATTGGTTTGCAGAGAAACGGTATCTTCTTCTCGCGCCTTTGGTACTGCAATTCGAATATGACCTCTAAGCCAAGGAAGCGCGATATTTTGGTTTGGCACTAATTTTAAGTTTTGCGGTACTTCATGAGTAGCGTTCACCACCCAATAAAGGTCTTGGTCAAACCGTATGACCCTGCCCCATTTAAAGTTCACTTCAGGGGTTGCATCATGCTTTGCTTTTAACATAGCAAGCACTTGGTCTGTCTGCGCTTTTGAGGGCGACAGCTCGCCTTGAGCTCGAAACCACGCGCGAATGACCATAGCCTGCCAAGGTAAAGACAATGCAGTGAGTTGTTGCCCGTCGAGCCTGAGATCTGTGCGTTTACAATCTTCAAAACATTTTTGGGCAGAATCGCTGACTAGTGCACTTTGCTCAGCACAAAGCTCGGCGCTGCGCCCCACGGTTTTGGTTAACTTGGGCCATCTGGCCAGCAAGTGAGGTATAATTTCGTTCCTTAAGAAGTTCCTATCAAAGCTATTTTGCTGATTAGATTCATCCTCAACCCACTGCAACATTTCCTCTTCGGCATAAGCCACAATCTCGGCTTTCTCTAGTGCTAGCATAGGGCGCATTATCAAGGTGTCACCTCGGTACTGAACTTCTCCCATACCCGCTAAGCCCTGAGGACCAGCACCGCGTTTAAGCTGAAGCAATACGGTTTCAAGCTGATCTTCGGCATGTTGTCCCAATAACAGTACACCGCCTATTTGGTCACACACTTCTAACAATGCGTTGTATCGAACCTTACGCGCTTCTGCTTCCAGGCTTTTTCTCGACCCCGTATCAACATCAACTCGATACAAATGAAATGCTACGTCTTCAAGACGACACTGTAATTCGCAGTGCTTTGCCCACTGTTCGGCATTATCACTTAAACCGTGATGTACATGTACAGCATAAATTGGGCTATCAAACTGCTCCCTATACGCAATAACGGCTTGGAGCAGAACTGTCGAATCCACACCACCGCTGTAAGCAACGACGAGTGGCGTTTGAAGTGGTAGCTCTACATCAGTGAGAGATGTCGCTATGCGGTTGACGATATGTTCGATTGTTGGGGATTGTAGAGGGGTCACAGACCGGTAATACCTTATTCTTTCAACGCTATATTTTACTGAGGTTTAACTTTGTATTTGGCTAAGCACTGGCTTTCTAATAACACACTTTCTAATAACACAAGGGGGTTGGTTACCTTTGGTAAACAACCCCCTTGTTCGTATACGACATTACATGACCGACATGAATTAAGCCGCCGCTCGCTAGTTTTTATAGCAAGCGTTTAAACTGATAGAACGCAGCTGTACATAACGGCTAAATGCACCTTTCATGCTAGTTTTCTCAATGAACTTAGCAATAACCGAACGACATCAAACGCTGGTAACGCTCTTCCATCAATTTAGTCTTATCTAGCTCTTTAAGCTGGTTAAGCTGGTTAAGCTGCTGCTTAATGACCGCCTTCAAATTAGCCGCCATGCCATTATGATCGCGATGCGCACCACCTAAAGGCTCTTCAACAATGCTGTTAATCAGGCCTAGCTCTTTAATTTGTGGCGCACTTACGCCCATCGCTTCAGCAGCGAGTGGGGCTTTTTCTGCGCTTTTCCACAAAATAGACGCACAACCTTCTGGTGAAATAACCGAGTACGTAGAATATTGAAGCATATTAACGCGATCGCCAACACCAATCGCGAGTGCACCACCTGAACCACCTTCACCGATTACGGTACACACGATTGGAACAGTAAGCTCAGCCATTTCGAATAAATTTTTCGCGATTGCTTCACTTTGGCCGCGCTCTTCAGCACCAACACCTGGATACGCTCCGGGCGTATCGATAAAAGTGATGATAGGCATGTTAAAGCGCTCAGCCATCTTCATAAGACGCAGGGCTTTACGATAACCTTCTGGTTTAGGCATACCGAAGTTACGCTTAATTTTTTCGTTGGTGTCACGCCCTTTCTGATGACCAATAATCATCACCGGCTGATCATCTAGCATTGCTGGGCCACCAACAATCGCTTTATCGTCAGCAAATGCGCGATCACCAGCAAGCTCGTCGAATTCTGTAAAAATACGAGGAATGTAATCTAACGTGTATGGACGCATTGGGTGACGTGCAAGTTGAGAAACTTGCCATGCGCCAAGATCAGAAAAGATCTTTTTAGTCAGCTCTGCGCTTTTACCGCGAAGCTTATTGATTTCTTCTTCAATACCAACGTCAAACTCGCCACCTTGATTCACCAACCTAAGCTCTTCAATTTTTGCTTCTAGTTCGGCTATTGGCTGTTCAAAGTCCAAAAACTGTATACTCATTTCATGTCCTATTCGTACTACGCTCGTCTATGCAAACGCGAGATGTCCAATCTATCGAACTCTTACCCTTAATGGTAGAGAATTGAAACGGCTTTGTCTCCCAAACATTGTTTGAGATCGTGCAAAAGTTGGTCTTCAGGGGTAACGTACCATCTTGCACCACACGCTAAGATTACTTCAGCGTCTGGATGGGTTACCGCTAACTGAACAGGACAACTTCCGCCGTTAAATGCCTGCAGGATAGATTGCATCTGACTCATTTTCTTCGGTTCAAGCAGCTGGGTATCAATATTAAGTGCCAGCGCTCTCGCGTTTTTCTCTCGTGCCTGAACAATGTCCATTACATCACGGGCGGTGATTGTATTGCCCCCAGAGAAATCATCAAAGCTGACCTGTCCCTTTATTAGCAATATTCTGTCAGTTTCTAACACACTTTCGAACTGCTCGTACATATCGGGGAAGAAACGTACGTCTATTCTGGCACTCTTATCATCCAGTGTCACTATGGCCCAGCGACGACCCCGCTTGTTCGTCATAACACGCACACCAAGCACCAATCCTACTGCGCTGGCCATTTGGTCTTTGTTGGTTGGTTTTAAATCAACTAATCGACCGTCGGTGTAGTAACGCAGTTCTTCCGCGTACTGATTGATGGGGTGGCCGGTTAAGTACAAGCCTAGCGTGTCTTTTTCACCTTCTAGCCATACTTTTTCAGGCCACTCAGGGACATCGGCAAACGCTTGCTTCACGTCTTCTGGCTCGGTAGTCAGTAGGCCAAACATGTCTGACTGACCAAAAGACTCGGCTTTTGCATGCTGTCCAGCGGCGGCAAGGGCTTCGGGTAAACTCGCCATAAGGCTAGCGCGATGGGGACCTAAGTTGTCCATTGCCCCCGCTAATACTAGCTTTTCTAGCACTCGCTTGTTTACCCGTTTAATGTCTATCTTGGCGCAGAAATCAAAAAGATCTTTAAATGCCCCTTGGGTCTCCCGCGCTTCAATAATAGCCTCAATCGGGCCTTCACCTACCCCTTTAATCGCACCGATACCGTAAACAATGCGACCTTCGCTATCGACGGTAAATTTGTATTTACCCGCATTTAAATCTGGCGGCAGTATTTCGATACCCATGCGCTCACATTCATCGACAAGCGTCACGATTTTATCAGTGTTATCCATATCTGCCGACATTACCGCAGCCATGAATTCTGCAGGATAATGCACTTTCAGCCACAAAGTTTGGTAAGACACCAAGGCATAAGCAGCAGAGTGAGATTTGTTAAAACCGTAACCCGCGAACTTTTCTACCAAGTCGAAGATTTTCATAGCAAGGTCCGGGTCAATATTATTGCCCTTGGCACCTTCGGCGAACGTGCCGCGCTGCTTGGCCATTTCTTCAGGCTTTTTCTTACCCATAGCACGACGAAGCAAGTCAGCGCCGCCCAGCGAGTAGCCCGCCATTTCCTGGGCTATCTGCATTACCTGTTCCTGATACAAGATAATGCCATAGGTAGGCTCTAGAATTTCTTTCAAGCACTCGTGCTGATATTCAGCATCGGGGTAGGAAATTTCTTCACGGCCGTGCTTACGGTCAATAAAGTTATCTACCATGCCTGATTGCAGCGGGCCCGGACGGAAAAGGGCCACCAGTGCGATAATATCTTCGAAGCAGTCAGGTTTAAGGCGCTTAATTAGTTCTTTCATACCGCGAGATTCCAGCTGGAATACCGCAGTTGTCTCGGCGTTTTGTAGGGTTCTGAAACTCTTAGGATCTTCAAGCGGAATAGCGCTGATATCGACATCAACGTTCTTCCCTTCTTTGATCATATCAATTGCCCACTGAATAATAGTCAGCGTACGAAGACCTAAGAAGTCGAATTTTACCAAGCCCGCCGTTTCAACGTCGTTTTTGTCGAACTGGGTTACGGGGTTTTTACCTTCGTCATCACAATACAAAGGCGAGAAATCAGTAATTGTGGTTGGCGCAATAACAACACCACCGGCGTGTTTACCAGCGTTTCTGGTAACCCCTTCAAGTATTCGCGCCATATCGATAAGGTCTTTCACTTCCTCATCGCTTTCATACGCTTCTGGTAGCTGTGGCTCTGCTTTAAACGCCTTCTCTAGCGTCATACCTGGATCGGGTGGAATCAGCTTTGAGATTCTGTCTACAAAGCCGTATGGGTGACCAAGCACGCGGCCTACGTCGCGCACTACCGCTTTTGCCGCCATAGTACCAAACGTAATGATCTGCGATACCGCCTGACGCCCATAAAGCTCAGCAACGTGGTCGATTACCTCGTCTCGTCTATCCATACAGAAGTCGACGTCGAAGTCGGGCATGGATACACGCTCTGGGTTCAAGAAACGTTCGAATAGCAAGTCGAATTCAAGCGGGTCTAGGTCGGTAATTTTTAGGGCATAAGCCACCAGTGAACCCGCACCAGAACCCCGCCCTGGCCCTACCGGAATTCCGTTATCCTTACTCCACTGAATGAACTCCATTACAATAAGGAAGTAGCCTGGGAAACCCATTTGGTTGATAACTTCAAGCTCAATGCGAAGTCGGTCATCGTACTCTGGACGTTTCGCTTTGCGCACTTCTTCATCGGGAAATAGAAATTCTAGACGTTCTTCCAACCCCTCTTCAGACACCTTAACCAAGAAGTCTTCGGTGGTCATGCCGCCGGTTGGAAATTGCGGCAAGAAGTACTCGTTTAACCGTACGGTAACGTTACAGCGCTTGGCAATTTCAACCGTATTTTCTATGGCTTCAGGAATGTCGCTAAATAACTCAACCATTTCCTCAGCAGTGCGCAGATATTGCTGGTCGCTGTATCGTTTAGGGCGGCGGTTATCATCAAGCGTGTAGCCATCATGAATACATACACGAATTTCGTGAGCATCAAAGCCTTCACGATCAATAAAGCACACTTCATTGGTGGCAACCACGGGTAAGCCGCGCTGCTCAGCAAGCTCCACGGCAAGGTGCAAGTAATCTTCCTCACCTTGTCTACCGGTTCTAATAAGCTCTAAATAAAAGCGGTCGGGAAAATGAGTTTGATAAAACTCAAGGGCACTATCGAGAATTTTGGCGTTGTTTTTCATTAAACCCACACCAACATCACCATGCTGTGCACCCGATAACGCAATCACACCTTCACTGTGCTCTGCCAACCATTCTTGATCAATGACCGCTCGGTGTGAGAGGTGCCCACGAAGGTAGGCCTTGGAGATAAGAATTGTAATGTTCTTATATCCCTCATTGTTCATTGCAATAAGGGTTAGTCTGAAAGGTTCATCGCCAAAGACTTCATTGGTAACCCAAAAATCGGTACCGATGATGGGTTTGATACCTAAGTTATGTGCTTCTGAATAAAATTTTACCAAGCCACACATATTCATTTGGTCGGTGATCGCCACGGCAGGCATGCCAAGCGCGGCCACTTTACCTAGAATAGGTTTAACCTTATTCAGGCCGTCCATCATCGAAAAGTCGCTGTGAACACGTAAATGAATAAATGGCGATGACATGATTTTATTTCTCTTCGATTAGCGCTTTTACAGGTTTAAAACTTTTTCGATAGCAATCTAAGATGCCATATTCAGCGATGGCTTCAAAGTGTGCTTTTGTGGGGTAACCTTTGTGCCCGGCAAAGTTATATTGCGGGTAGGCCTCATGAAGCGAAATCATATCGTTGTCTCGCTCTACTTTGGCAATAATGGAAGCCGCTGAAATTTCTGCGTGCAGGCTATCGCCTTTCACTACCGCTTCAGACTCAAAATTCCACGCAGGAACCCGGTTACCGTCTACGCGCACAAAGTCAGGCCTTACTGGCAGGCCTTCCACTGCGCGGATCATGGCGAGCATGGTAGCGTGCAGTATATTAAGCTTATCTATTTCTTCAGGGCTAGCTCTACCTATATTCCAGTAGAGTGCTTTTTCACGAATTTCTTGGGCAAGCGCTACGCGCTTTTTTTCACTCAGTTTTTTAGAGTCCGTTAGCCCTTCAATGGGATTTTCAGGGTCGAGAATGACCGCGGCGGTGACCACATCACCGACTAACGGGCCACGACCTACTTCATCAACGCCGGCAATTAACTTATGCAAACAATTCCTCCACGACAGCTTTTGCTGCTGTTTTATCAGCGTTGCATTTTAGCGTATGGTGGAGGTCGGTGAAACGGGAAATAAGGGCTGAATTATCACTTTCGAAGAAGTTGAGTAGCTGATTGCTCATATTCTCTGCATTTACTTCTTCTTGTAGTAATTCAGGAATAATAGCTTCATTAGCCAATAGATTTGGCAACGTGAAGAAAGGCGCTTTATACAAACGCTGCATAATTTTATACGTGAGTGGTGCAAGTAAATAAGCGGCCACCATGGGGCGCTTGCATAACATGGCCTCTAAGGTAGCCGTGCCTGAAGCAAGCAAGATAACATCGCTAGCTATCATCGCATCTCGCGATGTGCCTTGCGTTACCTGAATGGGTAAACGTTCCTCTGCATTATTGGCTTCCAGCAAGAGTGCTTTTATTTGTGCAAGACGATGTTCGTTAGCAGCAGGGATAAGAAATTGAATGTCGCTGCGTTTAGCATGAATAGCTTCTATGGTCTCCAGAAATACTGGAAGTAGCGTTTCTACTTCGCCTCTGCGTGAGCCGGGAAGTACAGCCAATACGGAAGCATTACTATCTACACCTAATTCTTGGCGCGCCGCATTTTGGTCGGGCTCAATTGCTATAGCGTCAGCCATTGTGTGTCCCACAAAGGTATAGGGAACATGGTATTTATCGTAAACCTGCTGCTCGAAAGGAAATAAACCCAACACACGATTAGTCGCTTTCGCTATTTTATGGATGCGCTTTTCACGCCACGCCCACACAGTAGGACTCACATAGTGCATGGTTTTGATACCGCGTGCTTTAAGCGCTTTTTCTACTCTCAGATTAAAATCAGGCGCATCAATACCCACAAAAATATCTGGCGGATTTTGCTCGAAGTGAGCAAGAAGCTGCTTTTTAACTTTCAAGATGGCAGGTAGATGGGAGAGAACTTCAACAAGTCCCATAACCGACAAGGTTTCCATATCGAACAGACTATGAAAACCCGCGTTTATCATATTTGGACCGCCAATACCTTCGATAACCGCATCAGGGTATTGGCGTTTTAACTCTGCAACCATTCCGGCGGCAAGCACGTCACCAGAGGGCTCTCCGGCAACCATGCCGATACGGATAGGCCTAGACATAATTAGCGAATAATGCCTCGCTCAGAGTCTTGTAAGAACTTCACCATAAGGGCCACACCAGGGAACTCCTGTGCGGGTTCGGCAAGTTTTTCGATGGCTTCGTCTACGGTATTGCCTTCACGGTATATTGCTTTGTAAGCGCGTTTAATGGCCATAACTTCTTCTTTGCTGAAGCCACGACGCTTAAGTCCTTCAGAATTAATACCCTGAGGAATATTTTTCTGGCCGCTGACCATAACAAAGGGAGGCACGTCGCGCAGAATAATGCCGCCAGCCCCCAAAAACGAATGAGCTCCAATCTTACAGAACTGGTGAATACCTGCGGCACCGCCAACAATGACGTGGTCGTCCATGTGAACATGGCCAGCAATCGCAACACTGTTTGCAATAATAATGTCGTTGCCAAGAACACAATCATGGGCAACATGAGAGTTGGCCATAAATAAACAGCGAGAACCAATTATAGTAATGCTATTGTCTTGAACTGTACCTCTGTGGACGGTGACTCCTTCTCTAAACTCGTTATCATCGCCAATAACCAGTTCGGTAGGTTCACCTGCATACTTTTTATCTTGGCAGTCTTCGCCGATTGAAGAAAACTGATAAAACTTATTGTTTTTACCGATACGCGTTGGGCCGCGTACCACCACATGTGATTTCAGAATACAGCCATCACCTATGGTGACGTTGTCGTCTACCACACAAAATGGACCAATAGTGACATTCTCACCAATCGTTGCACTTTCTGAAATTACCGCAGTTGGATGGATCACGTTAAGCTATCTCTCTCATCGCACACATAAACTCTGCAACACAAGCGATATCGCCATCAACGCTTGCAGTGCCTTTAAATTTCCAAATCCCTCTGCGCTCTTTAACTAGAGCAACATCAAACTCAAGCCTGTCACCTGGAACAACAGGACGCTTAAAGCGTGCGTTATCAATCCCTGCATACAAGTATAACTTATCATTGTTACCCATTGTCTTAAATCCTAAAACACCGGCAGCTTGTGCCATAGCTTCAAGAATTAATACCCCTGGGAAAATTGGCTGTTCAGGGAAGTGCCCCATGAAACACGGCTCATTGATAGTGATATTCTTATAAGCCTTTACAGACTCACCCAGAACATAGTCTGTTACACGATCAACAAGTAGGAATGGATACCGATGAGGTAACAGTTCCAATATTTCCTGAATTTCGATGGTATTAAGTGAATTGGCCAAAAACTTTCTCCTGTATACAAGCATGACCTACAACTATTTTATACCAATACAGATGATTGATTGGCATTCTGGTCAAACTCGCCGTAAAAACTAAAAACGGCGGCAACCATACGCTGTTAAGCGCAAAAAACAAATCAGACCAACACCTTTGGGGAGTTGGTCTGATAAATTTTACAACTGACTAGTGCAGTTATTAGTTAGTTTTGCTTACTTGCTGAAGAACTTGCTCAGATAAGTCGTGCTCTTCTTTTGCAAACGCAACCGCACCAGCGTTAAGCACTAGGTCATAACCTTGCTTTGCTGCAACAGAGTCAATAGCTTGCTTGATTAGTCCAAGAAGCTTGTTGCGCTCTTCGTTGCTGCGACGTTGAATGTTTTGCTGCAAAGGTTGACCTTTCTTAGCTAGCTCTTCACGTACTGACAAGATTTTTTGTTCTAGTTCTTTCTTCTCTGCATCGCTCATTGTCGCTGCGTCGCGCTGAAGACGTTCTGCGTAAAACTGACCATCACGCTGCAGTTGATTCACTTCTTCAAGCTGATCTTTAAATTCAGCCTGAATAGCGTTTTGAATTTCAGCCGCTTGAGGCATCGCTTGGAAAATACCTTGCACATCGACAACTGCAACTTTCTGCTCAGCCATTACAGATGTACTAACTAAAGCGCTACCCAACATTGCTCCTGCAACGATATGTTTAACCAACTGTTTCAAAGGGAACTCCTTTTGTGAATCTTATTATAGAGCGCGCCTAAAAACGCGCTCGCTTTAATGTCTTAGAAAGTTTGACCAATGTTGAAAGTGAAGAATCTCGCATCGTCACCATCACGTTGCTGTATCGCTTTCGAGAAGCTGAATACCATCGGTCCCATTGGTGATACCCATTGGACCGATATACCTGCCGAGCTACGATACAGGCTCCAATCAGAATAGTCCAATAGCTCACCGCGTTGTGTAGATGCTATGTCAAACTGACGGTAATAGTCATAGTCGAACTCAGTATCCCACACGTTACCCACATCCACAAACAAACTTGTACGAACTGAGTTATCCATTTCTTCTTCAACAAATGGCGTAGGAACAATAAGCTCGATACCGCCAAGTGCCATCGCGTTACCACCTAGGCTTCGCGTCGACCAAGACAGCTGCGCATCAGCTGGATCGCCCGGAAACACTTCGCCATCAGGTCCAACTATAGTGCCCGTATTGCCTAAGAATACACCGCGAGGACCTACCGTGTTATTCTCGAATCCTCGTAGTGAGTCAGAACCACCTGCCGTAAAGTTCTCTGTAAACGGTAATATTTGCTCATTGCCGTTAATATCACCGTAACCATTCCCGTAGCCAAGACGTACGCGCGCTAGGAAAGACCAGCGCTGGTTACGAGATAATGGGAAGTACCACTTACCGTCAAATACTGTCTTGAAGTAGTTAACGTCTGAGTTAGGCGTGGTAATACTGAATGACGCACGCTGAGACGAACCCGCCGTTGGGAACAAACCACGGTTAAGCGTACTTCTGCTCCAGCTTACGCTTGCCAAGAAGCTATCATATTTAATAGCCGCATCAGGATCTTCACCGTTAGTAAACTGATTATAGAACTGCTCAGTTTGCTCGTAGTAACCACGGTTGAATAGCTCTACGTTGCTGTAGGTCAAACCGAAGTTAATACGATTAAACTCGTTAATCGGATAACCAATGTTCGCACCAATAGACCAGCGCTTAGAGTTGTACTGAATAACGTTAAAGTCAGAACCGTCGAACTCACTATAGCCCAAGCTTCCGCCCAAACTAATACCGTCAATGGTAAAATAAGGGTCGTTGTAAGTGATTTGCGCACTGCGCTGATATGAAACCGTGCTTAGGTTAAGACCTACACGTTTACCTGTACCCAAGAAGTTATCTTGCTGGATACCCGCCTGTAGGCTTAGCTTCGTTCTGTCACCATAGCCGATACCAGCATTAAACGAGCCCGATGGCTGTTCTTTTACGTTAAAATTAACGTCTACTTTATCTTCTGAACCCGGGATACGTACCGTTTCAAATTCAACCTCTTCCATATAAGTAAGTCGAGAAAGCTGGTTCTTTGAAGACTCAAGTAAGTTATTCGACAGCCACGTACCTTCCATCTGGCTGACATTTTGACGCAGAACGCTATCGGCTGTTACTACGTTGCCGTTAAATTTAATGCGGTTGACGTAGATACGTTTGCCTGGGTCAACGGACAGCGTGAGCTTAACCGTTTTGTCTTCGTCATTAATTTCAGGAACCGTAGTTACTGTTGGGTAAGCGTACCCAAAGCGACCAAGATACTTACTGATAAATTCTTCTGTATACGTTACTTCTGCTTGGTTATACAATTCACCCGTAGTAAGCGGAAGCACGCGTTCAATATACTCTTCGTGCCCGAGTACATCGCCTACCAGCTCAACTTCAGAGATAGTGTATTGCTCACCTTCTGTTACGTTCATGGCGATATAGATACCTGACTTTTCAGGTGTCATTGAAACTTGTGTAGAGTCAACGTTAAAGCGAAGGTAACCACGGTTTAAGTAATGGTTACGCAGCGTTTCCATATCCCCTTGCAGCGTTTGCTGCTGGTAGCGAGTTTCCGACAGGAAATCCCACCAAGGCGTATCGTATTGCAGCTCGAAAGCCTCCATCAGCTCTTCGTCTGAGAAGATTTCGTTACCTACAATATTGATTTGTTCAATTTCAGCCGCGTCGCCCTCTTCGAAAAGTAATTTCAAGTCAACACGGTTACGCGGTAGCGGCGTTATAATAGCCGTCACGTCAGCATTATATTTACCTATGCTGTAAAAGAAGTCTTTCAGGCCATTCTCGATAGAGGTTAGTACGGTCTTATCGAGCGGCTCACCAATACGAACGCCGTTTCCGTCTAAGCTTTCCTGAAGTTGCTCATCTTTAATATCATCGTTGCCTTCAAAGATGATATTACTAATGGTAGGACGCTCAGCGACACGCACGACAAGCGTATTGCCATCACGGAGAATTTCAACATTTTCAAAGTGAGTTGAAGAGTACAACGAGCGAATAAGCTGCGTTACCCTGAATGTATTAAGCTCGTCGCCAACTTGAACGGGCAAGTAGGTTAAGGCTGCACCAAGTGCAACTCGTTGCAAACCTTCTACGCGAATGTCTTCAACGACAAATTCACTGTCTTGCGCCGCAGCATTGGCAAAGCTAGCACTGGAAAGAATGGCTCCGGCTGCTACTAACTGTTTTAACTTCATCTATTTTTCTTTTCCTGGCCGCGTTTTGTATTAGCTGTTTTGTACTTCCTGATTTGTATCAGGTTATGCGAGCGATATCGTTAAAAATTGCGATACCCATGATCATAAACAGAAGCACGCCACCTATTCTGTAACCCCATTCCTGAACCGCTTCAGGCACAGGTTTGCCTGTGATCCACTCCACGATAAAAAACATGAGGTGACCACCGTCAAGCATGGGCAAGGGTAATAAATTTATTATGCCTAAATTTACGCTTATTAAGGCAAGAAAACTCAAAAAGTACGCAAGTCCATACCCAGCACTTGTTCCCGCACCTTGAGCAATTGAGATAGGCCCACTCAAATTCTTCACTGACACGTCGCCCGTGATGAGCTTACCTATCATTTCGACACTGAGTGTCATAAGACGCCATGTTTTATCTAGCGCCTTCCCAATAGCCTCTATAATGCCATATTGATGCGTAAACACATACCCTTCTGGCCAAGGCTCAAATGTTGGGCTTACACCGAGATATCCACTTTGCCCTTGTGGTGTATCGCGGCGCGCTATCGTGGCATCTAACGTCAGTTGTTGTCCATCCCTTTGTATATCAAGCGAGATATTCTCGCCGGGACTTTCAACAATAACGTCAACTAATCGCTCCCACGATGACAACTTAGCGCCATTTAATGCAAGAAGCTCATCACCGGGTTTTAAACCCGCTTGCTGAGCCGCGCTTCCTTCACCTACAAACCCAACGGTTAACGTTGCATCTGGACGATAAGGGGTTAACCCTAAGCTGCTTAAAGGAGACTCGCTATCTGGGTCAAAGTTCCAAGAACCCAGTGTAAAAGTCAGTTCTTTTTCAACATTTGACGAATTTTTAACCGTAACATTGGCTTTTTCGGCGCCAATGTTTGAGACTATTTCCAGGTTTACCGCTTCCCAATCAGGCGTATTCCTGTCGCCAACTTTAATAATTTCATCACCAGGTTGCACACCAGCGATAGCTGCGATGCTTTCTGGCTCAACCTGTTTAACTACTGGCTTAACCGTTTCCAGCCCCACCAGATACATCAACCACAGTGCGAAAAACGCAAAAATAAAGTTAACGCCAGGTCCAGCAGCAATAACCGCCATGCGCTGCAAAACGGGTTTATTGTTAAACGCTTTGTCTTCTAACTCAGGCGGTACGTCATCAATGCGTCCATCGAGCATGCGCACGTATCCACCTAATGGGATCATAGCGATGACATATTCTGTGCCTGATTTACTTGTTTTACGCCATATAGGCTTTCCAAAACCAATTGAGAAGCGCTCTACCTGCACACCGCATTTACGAGCCACATAAAAGTGCCCCCACTCATGTACAGCAACCAAAATACCTAAGGCTACAATGAATGCACCAAGGCTCCATAAAAATGCTAGCACTGGAATTTACCTCGAATAATCTCGTTAGCTTTTGCTCTTGCAAGGCTGTCTTGCTCTAGTATTTGCTGAATAGAATTCACCGACACATTGGGCATAGCATTAAGCGTGGCGTCATTTACTTTAGCAATATCGCAAAACTGAATTTTGCCTTCTAGAAAGGCGTCGACAGCCACTTCGTTTGACGCGTTCACTCGTGTTGTTGCACATTGCCCTTCTTTACACGCATCAATAGCCAGCTTCAAATTCGGATAACGCTCAAAACAAGGGGTTTGGAAACTGAAATTGCCAATGTCAGAAAAGTCGAGCGGCGTCACGCCAGCTTCGATTCGCTCAGGATGCGCCAAACCATAAGCAATAGGGGTACGCATATCAGGATTGCCCATTTGTGCGATCACCGAGCCATCAACATATTGCACCATAGAATGAATAATACTTTGCGGGTGAATAACCACATCAATATCATCTGCGCCAGCACCGAACAGCCAACAGGCTTCAATAAACTCCAGCCCCTTGTTCATCATAGTTGCAGAATCGATTGTAATTTTTCTGCCCATCGACCAGTTAGGGTGTGTACTGGCTTCATCGATTGTAATTGACGAGAAGCTATCAAGCGGTCTTTCTCTAAACGGACCACCAGAACCCGTTAAGAGAATTTTACGAATGCCGGATGCGGCAAAGTTACCGTATTCATAATCGTGCGGTAGGCACTGGAATATGGCGTTGTGTTCGCTGTCAATAGGAAGAATTTCAGCGCCGCTTTGGTTCGCAGCCTCGATAAATAAAGCACCAGACATGACTAACGCTTCTTTATTGGCAAGCAAAACCCTTTTACCCGCCTTTACTGCTGCCAGTGTGGGTAAAAGCCCTGCTGCACCCACAATGGCTGCCATTACAGCATCAACTTCAGGCGCGCTGGATACTTCTTCCAGCGCCTTTGCACCAGAGAGAATTTCTGCATCCACACCGTACTGGGATGCTAACTCACAGGCTAGTTTGTAGTTAGCGTCATCAGCAATTACCACATAGCGCGGCGCGCATTTCTGGGCCTGCTCCATAAGCAATTCAAGCTGTGAGTTGCCAGTAATAGCAAATACGCGATATTTGTCTGGGTGGCGGTTTATTACGTCGAGTGTATTACAACCAATGGAGCCTGTGGCCCCTAACACTGTTACTGTTTGCATTACGCCATCCAGGTTACATAGCAGAACGCAAAAACAGGGAATGCCGCGGTTAAGCTGTCGATTCTATCGAGTACACCACCGTGTCCAGGGAGAATTTTGCCGCTGTCTTTAATGCCCGCACAACGCTTAAGCATACTTTCGTTTAAATCGCCAAGGGCGGAAACAGCCACCGTAATACCGCCAATAGCAAGGTGAAGCCAAATACGCGAAGGCTCTACCTGATAGTGAAGGGCCGCAAAAGCGATAATAGCGAATGAAGCTGCAATACCGCCTAACAAGCCTTCTAAACTTTTACCTGGCGATACGTTAGGGCGTAACTTGTGGCGTCCGAATTTTACGCCAACAAAGAATGCACCAATATCTGCAGCCCAAACAATCCCCAGCACATAAAAGATGAGTGAAGCGCCGTAGAAAGGATCAACATCGTGCAAGCTCGTGCGAAGTGCAACAACCGCTACCCATGTAGGTATAAGCGTAAGTGCCCCAAATAGGGTTCTAACGCTGCGACTGTCTTTCCAGAACTTGGAATATTTGGGATAGGCTAGCACCATAAATAAAGACGCTATCCACCATAATACGGCAACCGTTAATATGGCACGGTATAAACCATGTAATTGGCCTTGATACCAAATCGTGCTGGCATCAACAATAAGAGACAAGGCTATACATATGGCAAAGGCACCTGCCATATAAATGAGCTTTTTAGGACGTTCACATACGCCCGACATATTCGCCCATTCATAAGCGCCGATGCCGACAACACCAGCAATGGCTATTTCAAACCAAAAAATAGGAAGAAAAAGAATAGCGTAAAGCGCCAGTGGCGCGAGGATTAATGCAGTTATTATTCGTTGTTTTAGCATAATTTGCCCTTGGCTATCGTTACCAGGGCAAGCCTGATAATTGCCTGTATGGTGTTAACCATCGGCTGTGACTACCTGTTCACCGGTTAAACCGAAGCGACGTTGGCGAACGTTAAAATCGTCTACGGCCAATTGAAACACGTCTTCGTTGAAGTCGGGCCATAGTACGTCGGTAAAGTACAACTCTGCATAGGCACATTGCCACAGCAAGAAGTTACTAATACGGTGTTCGCCACCTGTGCGAATAAGAAGGTCTAACTCAGGAAGGTTAGCTGTTGAAATGTGCGCATTCAGTGCGTCTTCACAGATGCTTTCCACATCAAGTTCGCCGCTTTTCACTTGCGTAGCAAGCTGCTTAGCCGCGTTTACAATGTCCCATCTCCCACCGTAATTTGCGGCGATATTCAAGACCAAATCTTTGTTGTCTTTGGTCATGTCTTCAGCTTTGCGAATTTTTTCGACAAGCTTGGCATCAAACGCCTCAACATCACCAATAACCTGTAGACGTACACCATTTTTGTGTAGTCTTTTTGCTTCGCTATTGAGGACAAGATTGAACAGCTCCATTAAGACACTGACTTCTTCCTCAGGACGTTTCCAGTTCTCACTTGAAAACGCGAATAGCGTAAGTGATTCAATATCGTTTTGACGTGCAAAGCGCACAACAGAACGAACAGACTCTACCCCGGCTTTATGACCAAAGGTACGAATTTTCCCTTTCTTTTGCGCCCATCGACCATTGCCATCCATAATGATTGCAACATGCTTCGGGCCAGCAGATTCTGCTGGCACCTCTGCTTTTGTCGATTTGGCTGCGCTTAAACGCTTTCCAATCATAATACTTACTTATACTTCCATTAGTTCTTTTTCTTTGTCAGCAAGCATGCTGTCAACTTTCTTAATGAAATCGTTAGTAATAGATTGAATGTTCTCTTCAGCAGCGCGGCTCTCATCTTCACTGATTTCTTTTTCTTTAAGAAGATCTTTGATGTCACCGTTCGCGTCACGACGGATGTTACGGATAGCGACACGACCACCTTCCGCTTCATTGCGAACAACGCGGATAAGGTCTTTACGACGCTCTTCAGTAAGAGGAGGAAGTGGAATACGAATTGAACCACCTGCACTCATTGGGTTTAAACCCAAATCAGACTGCATAATGGCTTTTTCTACCGCTTGAATGGCGCTTTTATCAAACACAGTTAACGCTAGAGTACGACTGTCTTCTGCAACGACGTTAGCCACTTGCTTTAGCGGCGTGTCTACGCCGTAATAAGGTACCATGATGCCATCTAGAAGGCTTGGATGCGCACGACCTGTGCGGATTTTGCTGAATTGGCCCTTAAGAGAAACTAGGCTTTTTTCCATGCGCTCTTGCGCATCTAATTCAATTTCATCAATCACGATTTGTATCCTATTGTTCTTAATTAATCGTTGTCAGCGTGGCGAATAACAGTACCTTCTTTTTCGCCCATCACAACACGCTTCAGGCAACCTGGCTTATTCATGTTGAATACGCGAATTGGCAAGCTGTGATCGCGCGCCAAAGTAAACGCTGACAAGTCCATCACTTTAAGTTCTTTTTCTAGTACTTCTTGATAAGTCAGTTCTTCGTAAAGCGTTGCTTCTGGATTTTTCACCGGATCATCGCTGTAAACACCATCAACTTTTGTCGCTTTCAATACCGCATCGGCTTCAATTTCGATACCGCGTAAACAAGCCGCTGAGTCTGTGGTGAAGAAAGGGTTGCCTGTACCGGCAGAGAAGATAACAACACGGCCTGACTTAAGAAGGCTAATGGCTTCTGCCCAGTTGTAGGCATCGCAAACACCGTTTAGCGGTATTGCTGACATCATTCGCGCATTTACAAATGCACGATGAAGCGCATCGCGCATGGCTAAGCCATTCATTACGGTAGCCAGCATTCCCATGTGATCGCCAACAACGCGGTTCATTCCCGCTTTTGCTAAGCCTTCGCCACGGAACAAGTTACCACCACCGATAACAAGACCAACTTGAACACCAAGTTCAACCAGCTCTTTAATTTCTTGTGCCATTCTATCTAGCACTTTAGGGTCTATGCCAAAGCCTTCTGCCCCCATTAGGGCTTCACCACTAAGCTTTAACAAAATGCGTCGGTATGCTGATTTTGGTGTGATACTCATAGTTTGAATTGTCCTCGTAAACCCGTTTTGTCCTATGTCTTTCGACAAGCCACTGTTGTAAAAAACATAGGACAAAGCGCTTTCGTTTGTCAGGCAGGCGCGTACTTAATCTCGCCTAGCTTCACACTTACGCATTGCAATGGCAACACTAAAGACGTTCAGCTATAAAAAAGCACCTCCTAAGAGGTGCTTTGTAGTTTATCTAACTATTGCTTAATGCAAAAGATAAACACTCAATTATTTCTTAGCAGCAGCCATTTGAGCAGCTACTTCAGCAGCGAAGTCTTCAGTCTTCTTCTCGATACCTTCACCAACTTCGAAACGTACGAAGTTGATTACGTCTGCGCTGTTGTTCTTAAGAAGCTCAGCAACAGAGATTGAAGGATCTTTAACGAAAGGCTGACCAGTCAAGCTCACTTCGCCAGTGAACTTCTTCATGCGGCCTGCAACCATTTTCTCAGCGATATCAGCTGGCTTACCAGACTGGATAGCGATTTCAATTTGGATTTCTTTCTCTTTCTCAACAACTTCTGCTGGAACGTTTTCAGGCTTAACGAACTGCGGGCTTGCAGCTGCAACGTGCATTGCAACGTCTTTCGCTAGCTCTTCGTCACCGCCAGTAAGGATAGAGATAACACCAATACGGCCGCCGTGTACATACGCGCCTAGTGTATCGCCTTCAACGTTGATAACGCGACGAGGAGAGATGTTTTCGCCGATTTTAGCAACAAGTGCGTCACGAACTTCGCTTACTTTAGAACCGTTAAGTTCTGCATCGTTAAGCGCATCGATGTCGTTGATGTTGTTAGCAGCAGCTACCTCTAGTAGCTCGTTACCAAACTTAAGGAAACCTTCGTCACGTGCTACGAAGTCAGTTTCACAGTTAAGTTCAAGCATAGTCGCACGACCTGCTTCAACCTTAGTAAGGATTACACCTTCAGCTGCGATACGGCCTGCTTTTTTAGCCGCTTTCGCTTGGCCTGATTTACGCATGTTTTCAATGGCTAACTCAATGTCACCATCCGTTTCAACCAGGGCTTTTTTACAATCCAGCATACCTGCGCCAGTACGTTCGCGCAGTTCTTTAACTAGTGCTGCAGTCACTGCCATTTTTCAATTCCTCAGCATTAAATATAAATTCGTTAGGTAAAAGGGGCGATGTCGCCCCTCTCAATACGTTTCGTATTGTAGTACTGCCATATTATTAAGATATGACAGTAAGCAATCAGAATTACTCTGCTGCTTCTACGAAGTCGTCTTGCTCAGCTTGTACTTCAAGGTTGCTTTCGCGACCTGAGTTGATAGCGTTTGCAGCAGCATCCAAGTAAAGTTGGATAGCGCGGATAGCATCGTCGTTACCAGGGATGATGTAATCAACACCGTCTGGGTTAGAGTTAGTATCAACAACACCAACAACAGGAATACCTAGGTTACGAGCTTCTGTTACAGCAATGTGCTCGTGATCTGCGTCGATAACAAAGATCGCGTCTGGAAGACCGCCCATGTCTTTGATACCGCCAAGGCTGTTTTCAAGCTTGTCCATTTCGCGCTGAAGCATAAGTGCTTCTTTCTTAGTTAGCTTCTCAAACGTACCGTCTTGGCTTTGCTGCTCAAGATCTTTAAGACGCTTGATTGACTGACGTACTGTTTTCCAGTTAGTCAGCATACCACCTAACCAACGCTTGTTTACGTAGTACTGGTCGCACTTAAGAGCAGCATCTTTAACTGCTTCGCCAGCTGCGCGCTTAGTACCAACGAAAAGGATTTTACCTTTCTTAGACGCAACACCTGAAAGGTAGTTAAGTGCGTTGTTGAAAAGTGGAACCGTTTTTTCAAGGTTGATGATATGAACTTTGTTACGAGCGCCGAAGATGAAAGGCTTCATCTTTGGGTTCCAGTAACGAGTTTGGTGACCGAAATGCACACCTGCTTTCAGCATGTCACGCATAGAAACATTAGCCATTTTATTTTCCTCTTGGGGTTAGGCCTCCATATACCCCTTGTATCGATTCAGGCCAACCTAAATTGAACTGAACACCCCGATACGAAGTGTCGGTATATGTGTGTTTTAATAAAATAAATTTACCCTCTAAAACGGTGCCAAATGCACGTGGCAAAATGAGCTTTCCGTCAGGGCGCGCGCTTTATACCACAATCCCATCTAAGCCTCAAGTTTTGAGGGTAAAAAGCGACAAACTGAAGTATTTAGGTAAAAGAAAGTATAGAACCCTTAATGAGCTCGCTTTCCACCTCAGCCCTTACCAGATAAAATCCCGAAATATCAAAACCTTACTAAGATTGACCTGAATAGTGTTATAATGCGTAAGTAATCAAAATTCTTCATCAAACTAGTTTCAAACGATTTGAGAGGCGCTGTGACAGCTATTATCAAAACCCCAGAAGAAATCGAAAAAATGCGCGTAGCCGGTAAATTGGCAGCCGAAGTGCTTACTATGATAGGGCCTTACGTAAAGAAAGGCGTTACCACAGATGAGCTAAATACTATTTGCCACAACTACATTGTAAATGAGCAAAAAGCGGTACCTGCGCCTCTAAACTACGGCCACCCGCCTTTTCCAAAGTCTATTTGTACGTCGGTAAACCACTGTATTTGTCACGGAATCCCTTCTGACAAGAAACTGAAAGACGGCGACATCATTAATATCGACGTGACAGTTATTAAAGACGGCTATCATGGCGATACGTCAAAAATGTTCGTGGTGGGTAAGCCTTCTATTCTTGCAGAACGCCTGGTTCGCGTTACCCAAGAATGCTTATACAAAGCTATTGAGCAAGTGAAACCGGGCATGCGCCTTGGCGATATCGGTCATATTTGTCAAACCCACGCTGAAGCGCATAACTATTCAATAGTTCGTGAATACTGCGGCCACGGTATTGGCGCTAGTTTCCACGAAGAACCACAAATTGTTCACTATGGTAAGCCAGGTACGGGTGATGTGTTAGAGCCGGGCATGTGCTTTACCATCGAGCCTATGGTCAACGCAGGCAAGCGCTACTCAAAAGTGCTGCCAGACCAATGGACGGTGGTAACTAAAGACAGAAGTTTAAGCGCTCAATGGGAGCACACCCTATTGGTCACTGAAACCGGCGTTGAGATTCTTACGCTTCGCGAAGAAGAAACCTTGGAACGCGTCATTTCTCACGGATAAGTCGACTTCGACAATATTGATAACGTTTCAAATAATCGCGTTAAAAATATCATTTCAGAAGATTGAGTCTATCGAATTATGCAAAGCGGCCGTTGAATTCGCGGCTGCTTTTTTATTGGCTCGTTAGCTCAAATTCCAACTATCAAAATTCGGCATCGTGTGCCCACTCCCCTCATATTTACTGCGCTACACACCTATAACAAAAAACCATAAATATTCACAATTCAACCTAACTTATGCATTAATTTGCTACTGCGAACTACTAGCAATTCATGCTATTGTTCTTAGCGTCTAAAAAGAAGTCTATTTCAAAGGTGTATTTTGACGCTGCAATCACTGATAAAGAATATCGACACAATTAGCTCTGTTGACGAAATTCCCGCCATTAAATCGTGCGTGGAAGCCAGTTATGCCTGGATAACGGAGTCCTTCGACGCTACGCCGGTTAATCAACTCGTTACCGGTCGTGCACAGTTCGTTGATGCGTTGCTTTGTCATCTTTGGCAACTTTATGGTTTAGATACCGTCGACGAATTATCGCTTTGCGCCGTTGGTGGTTACGGCCGTGGTCATCTGCAACCTCATTCAGACATCGATTTACTCATAGTTAGTAAAAAGAAGCTTAAGCCCGATGTGCAAGAAAAAATTGGCATGTTCATCACCCTTTTATGGGATATCAAATTAGATGTTGGCCAGTCAGTTCGCACTATCAAAGAAACGGTCAAGCTAGCAAAAGACGATATTACGATTGCGACCAATTTAGTGGAAAGCCGATTACTTTGCGGCAGTGAAGCCACCTTTGATAAATTGTGGGATGAAGTTAACGGTCGAAACTCATGGTCGAGCAAAGCGTTTTTCTCAGCCAAGTACGACGAGCAGAAAAAACGCCACGCCAAATTCAACGGTACCGCTTATAACCTTGAACCTAACATCAAAGAAAACCCCGGGTGTTTGCGTGATATTCAATCTATTGGCTGGGTCGCCAAAAAGCATTTTAAAGAATATGACGGCTGGAATTTAGTAGGCCACGGCTACTTTACAGAACAAGAGCACAGTGAATTAATTGCTTGTCGCATGCACCTTTGGAAAATGCGTTGTGCACTGCACCTGGTTGCAGGCAGAAGCGAAAACCGACTGCTGTTTGATTACCAACCTGACGTTGCAAAAATGATGGGGTATGGTGAAGAAGGTAAATCGTCTGTCGAAAAAATGATGCGGGACTTTTTCCGCACCGTGGCGCGGGTGTCTGAACTGAATCAAATGCTGCTTCAGCGCTTCAAGTACGACATGCTGAACCAAAGCGTTCAGAAAAGCGTGATCATAAACGAAGATTTCGAGCTGCTCGATAATATGATATCGCCACGACACGAAACCGTGTTCTCCTCTCCCGAAGCAATCTTGGACTTTCTGCATTTGGTGGCCAACACGCCAGAAGTACAAGGCCTCAGTACGATTTGCATACGTCAGCTGCGCAACGCTCACCGCGCTTTTGAAGCAGAATACTATGTTGAGCGCCCGCTGTGCCGCGAAAAATTCATGCGCTTAATGAAACAGCCTGAGTTCTTTGATTTTGCATGGGACATCATGCATCAATACGGCATTTTACAAGCTTATCTTCCTGAATGGGATGCCATTGTAGGTATGATGCAATTTGACTTATTCCATGCCTACACGGTTGACGAGCACACGCATCGACTAGTGAAGCATGTAAATTATTTTTTCTCGAAAGAAAACAAAGATTTTCCGCGCTGCGGCAGAATCTGCAAAAACCTCGACAAACCTGAAATACTTTACATCGCTGCTATTTTCCACGATATCGCCAAAGGTAGAAATGGCGATCATTCCACATTAGGCGCCCAAGATGTAGCAAAGTTCTGTCAGCAACACGATGTTCCCAGCGACGATGCTGAAATGATTGCATGGCTTGTAGAAAACCACCTACTGATGTCAGTGGTAGCCCAACGCCGTGATATTTATGACCCTGACGTTATAAGCGAGTTTGCTGGCGCGGTAAGAAGCCACAATCACCTTAATTTGCTTTATACGCTCACCCTTGCCGATATTCGTGCCACCAATGACAATCTTTGGAACGACTGGAAAGCATCTTTACTTCGCGAATTATATTTAATGACGCAAAAGGCATTGGATAATGGACTACAGTGTCAAGTAACATTGAACGAGCGAGTAACTACTCACAAACACCAAGCAAGGCAAATTTTGCAAGAGCGCGCTATTGAGCCTGTTGCTATTGATGCATTGTGGGCCCGCCTGGACGACGATTACTTTGTTCGCTTTAAGCCTACTCAAATCGCGTGGCATACTGATGAAATTATTAAAGCTCAGAATGAATGGCTTACACCAGAGCACGATGGTCTGTTAGTAAAAGCAAATGATAACAGTGCGAAAGGTGGCACTGAGGTGTTTGTTTACGGCAAAGATAGAAAAGCATTGTTTGCGCAAGTCGCGTCAGTGCTGGACAGTCGCAACTGTTCAATTCACGACGCCCACGTTACCGTAACTAGAGACGGCTATGTGTTCGATAGCATGCTTATTCTTGAAAATGACGGCAGTCGTATAAGCTCAGAGTCTCGCATTGCGTCCATTGAAAATGCTATTTCAGCCCAACTTGAAAAGCCGGGGCGTTCGCACGAAAATAAGCGTAAATTGCCTCGGCAAATGAAACAACTTGACGTGCCTACTAAGGTACGCTTTTTCAATATCAACGATGAAGCCACGCTTATTGAGTTAGAAGCCCTAGACGCTCCGGGCATTTTAGCTAAAATTGGTCACGCATTCGTTGATACTAATATGACGCTTAAGCTTGCGAAAATTGCCACCATTGGTGAGCGAGCCGAAGATATTTTTATCGTCAGCAATGAGGCTGGCAAAGCATTAACCCAAGAACAACAGGTGAACCTTAAAAAGCGTATCCTGTTCAAACTCGACCAACTTGAAGATATCACAATACCATGAATGAATTGAAAGCCATCATTGAAGACGCCTTCGAAAATCGCGATAGCATTAGCCCTTCATCTGCACCTGATGAAGTAAGAGATGCAGTAGCACAAGCTATTGACCTTTTAAACACAGGTAAAGCGCGCGTTGCAGAAAAAATTGCTGGCGAATGGGTAGTACATCAATGGCTTAAAAAAGCTGTTCTACTTTTCTTCCGTCTTCACAACAACGATGTGATTGAAGGCGCCGAAAGTAAGTTTTATGACAAAGTACCGCTTAAGTATACAAACTATACTGCTGAACAGTTTGCGGCTGACGGCGCGCGTATTGTTCCACCAGCAGCGGTACGTACGGGTACATTCGTAGGCAAGAACGCGGTTGTTATGCCTTCTTACGTAAACATTGGTGCGTTTGTTGACGAAGGTACTATGGTTGATACATGGGCGACAGTAGGCTCGTGTGCGCAAATTGGTAAGAATGTTCACCTTTCAGGTGGCGTGGGTATTGGCGGCGTATTAGAACCACTTCAGGCTAACCCCACCATTATTGAAGATAACTGCTTTATCGGCGCGCGTTCTGAAATCGTAGAAGGCGTGATTGTTGAAGAAGGTTCTGTTATCTCAATGGGCGTTTACATCGGTCAGAGCACTCGTATTTATGACCGCGAAACCGGTGAAGTTCACTATGGCCGTGTACCAGCAGGTTCAGTAGTCGTGGCGGGTAACCTGCCAAGCGCAGACGGTAAATACAGCCTTTACGCCGCTATCATCGTGAAGAAAGTAGATGCGAAGACCCGCGCGAAAGTAGGTATCAACGCGCTACTTCGCGGCGTAGAATAAGCAGTATTTCTGGCTTATCGCTAACGGCTCGGGTTAATTTCAATTAGCCGAGCCACATGCTGAAAGACTCACAAATTAAAAGAGGCGCTTATGCGCCTCTTTCTTTTCGTAATCACGACACTTCTAAGACTTAAGCCAACAGCTTATCTTTAATGGTGTTAACCCACTCTACTACGTCTTTTTCGGGCTCTAGGGTTTCAATCGCGTCAACCTCTAACATATCGGCAACTGCAATACCTTGTAGCTCGGTCAGTAACGCTTGAAACTGTTTACCTGCACCACAGAAACTATCGCCATAGCTGCTATCGCCTAGCGCTGCTACCGCGAATGGCTTGCCGGTTAGCATAGGCGATTCGTCTTTCAGATCTGAAAACACAAACTCAAGGTTCGGTGGTACATCGCCCTGCCCTGTTGTAGAGGTAATGATCAAAAGTGCGTCAGCATCAGTAAAATCTGCAACCGACGGGTCGCTTTCTAGTGAGCAATCCACGCCCTGTTCAGCTAAGTTCTCTTCCACCTGCTCAGCTACGTGTTGCGCATTGCCGTAAACTGTACCCGCAATAATTTTCAATGTTGCCATTTTTACCTCTTAAACCAATGATCGTCGCCTTTGTCGACAGGCGGAAATTCTTACTATTTTATCAACCTAAACGCAAAACGGCGCTAATTTTTCGAGCCATAGTCGCATTTCACTGTGCATCTGTGAATTAATCGTTACCCACTTTCCAGTGATAGGATGAGAAAAGCCCATTTGAGTACAACTTAAGGCCAAATTGTTAAAATTAAAGTGCTGCTTGGCGAATTTGTTTTGTTTACCGTCCCCGTGGGTCGTGTCGCCGATAATGGGGTGACGAATATGAACCATGTGCCGACGAAGCTGATGTTTACGACCGGTACTAGGAGAAAGCTTAACTACCGAATATCGTGCACTTTGGTATTTACCCACAGGCTCAGGCACTTCGAATTTTGCCACTGACTGATACATCGTTGATGCTGGTTGTGGCGGCTGCTGCGGGCGCTTATGCTTGTCGGCTATTTTGTCGTAGCGGTATTTTAGGGCGTAATCGATATACCCTGTGTGATGCACAAAACCGCGAACTATAGCGTGATACGTTTTTACTACCTGCTTGTCCATCATCTGCTGTCCAAGCTTTGCTGCAATTTCTGAGCTAAAGCTAAACACCAGCACACCTGAGGTGGGTCGGTCTAAACGATGAGCAGGATAGACGTGCTGGCCTATTTGGTCTCTAAGTGTTTGTACTGCGAACACCGTTTCATGTCTATCAATCGGGCTTCTGTGTACTAGTAGGCCAGGCGGCTTCTCAATCGCGATGATATGTTCATCTTGGTACAGCACAGGTAAATGAAGAGCGTTAACACTGTCTTCCTCACCAACGCTAGTCTTTCCTATTATTTGCTCATCTGAATGCACAGTTAATTGGCCTTTTAAATCGTTCTGCATAGTGCGTTGTGTTTGCTCACCCAATGTCTCCATTGGCAATATTATCAATAACTTGAAGCTGGGACAGAGTGCGCTGATGCGCCGATGACAGATATATTTCTGCTGCAGGCGTAATTTGCATGGGTGGTAAAGGCATTTCCTGTTTCAACAAAATGCGCATTTTGGGAATAAAAATAAAAGCCAACCAACTCTCAAACGCTAAACAGTCGACCGCAAAAGGAACTGAGCTTTCCGTGGCATTTTTTAGGTCTTGTTCCGCAGGCTCTTCATTTGGCCAAATACCATCCTGATACATGTCTGTTTCTAATTGTATCAATGCTTTACTTAATGCTATGTGATGAGTGCTATTCGTTTTAATCACATCCTCTCCGCAACTCAAAAACGCTTCTATTTCGAAGCGCGCAGTATATCAGGGGCTAAAGGTCAACATAAGTCCACGTGTCTTATCGTTGAATTTCTTCTGCTGTGGTACCATTACCCGTCTTTGTCGGCGGTATCTCATCGACGTGCCCCTTTGAATAGATGTGACAGCCTGGCAAATTTTGATTAAAGCAGTATTTTGGAACGAGTTATGAGCGCTAACGGTATTAATTCTATCAGCGAGTTTTTGTTACATGCAGGCACTGAATATCAGGTTTTTGATTTAGGTCGTCGCCTTGAACCCACCGATAGTCAAACCTTTCTAGAAATAGAAAACGGCAGTGCTTACGCGCCCTACCCTCGTCAGCAGCATGCGTGGTTCGGCATCGTCTTTTGGAATAAAAATGCCTCCACGCAACACTATATTTGGTTTGTGAAACTGCCGCTTGATGAGCAAGGCTTAGTGGTTGCCGCAGCAAGAAATCATTTTCTAGAGATTATTGTTGATGCACTAGGTCAGTCTGTTGCTGAAGATACTGAAAACGCGCAAACTCTGCCTGATAATCCTTATTCGTTTGTTCCCAATCAATCGCAGCTCGCTCAATTTAACGCACTAGTTAAACGCACCCTAAACCAACCTTTAAGTGAAGAGGCGCAGAAAGTTGAGGCCTACATTCAAGCCCCACAACTGGTTGACTGGCAGCAGATATCCATGCAAAGCGTGGCCGACTTTGTACAAAGTCTAAGCCATCACCCCAAACAAGATGTATTAGCGCAGGCAATTAAAACCAACACCTCACTTTACTCGGACGTTTTCCTTAACACTTTAATGGAAATGAGCGAAAGCGTTTCTCTGCCTGAAAATTTATTAGCGGCGTATTTAATTGAGATAGATAAAAGTGACGACATCAATTTAGCGGCGCTGAGAGGCACGTCAGAAGGTAGTTTCCACCCGACCATCAACAACAAACTACTCGAATTATTAAAAAGCGAAAAGTCGCAGAGACTTGATATTTTAAGCGTTATTGCAGCACGCCATTTCGAGCAAATGGAACCACTACTGCTTAGTGCCTTTTTAGAACAGGCGGCAAACGTTGATGAAAAAGAGGGTCATAAGGGCGCCTTATTCGCAGGGTTCTTTTCGGATTTAGTGCAAATCCCGAAGTTACGCAGACAAGTGCTAACCCTATTGCATTCAAACGCGAACTCACAGATTCTCTCCAACGCATTTCAACAATTGTTTGCACAAGCGAGAAAGTAAATGACGTTACTCGAGTTGGTGGTGTGGCTAGTTATTGGATTTACTGGCTATCAGTTTTGGCGCATTAGAGCCATTTCCGAGCAAACAAATACGTATCTAAAGCAATACTGCGATAAACATGATTTGCAGTTGTTGAGTGTGGCGAGAGCTAAAACACGATTTTCATTCAAATATGGAAAGCCTGACTGGCACAGTGTATTCAACTTTGAGTTCTCGAGTAATGGTGAGGACCGATATACTGGGGAAGTTGAATTGATAGGTGTAAGGGTTATGCGAACAGAGGTGCCGCCGCATAGGGTTTAAGCTTCTATGTCAAAAAGCGTGAGCGGCTCCTAATTCACCATTCAGGTCAGGTTTTACATAACAAGTGCATACGGATTGGTAATAAACAACGCAAAAAAAAGGGGAACCTAGCGGCTCCCCTTTTTCCTGGAATTTTGAGTATCCTTCTCCGCGATCCTTTGCGACTAAAATCTTCCCGATTAAAATCCGTATACGCCCCTTTCCATCTAATCTCGCGCCTTCCTGTGCGAGCTACACATCCATGCGTAGGTCCCTTTCCTTTTATCCTAATTTACTGCACATCCTTCATACAGTGTTCCTCTTCCTGAGGCTGTCCTTGTCAGACTCCGCTGACGTTCCCTTCCCTCATTCCATTATTTGCTGTACATCCTGCTACAGCTTTGCCAATCCCTTAGCATGTCCTTCTTTCGTCCTTGGTTTGCTCGTCCATGCAAACTAGAAATTCCTTAATGGCTATCCTGCCGTTGGCTTCTTGCCTCTAGCTCCTTGCTAGCTCTCGTCCATTTTTCCCTGCTACATCCTGTATGCGAAGTCCTTTCACATTTTACGTCCCTGAATCCCTTTATATCCTTTAAAATCCGTTTCTAACATCCTGTTAATGCAGTGTCCTATCTGCTTTCCTTTCCCTTTCCCCACTGCCTTGTGGGAGTCTCATCCTTAAGTTGTCCTAACTTATTCCGTTGATGATCCTTGACTCAATCCGTGACTCGTCGTGTTTCCTTGTGACATGTTCATAGTATCCCTTCCAATTATTACCGCCATATTGAATTACAGAGATTTAAGAAAGATTCTTGTACGACTTTTGACTAATTTTTAAAAACTTCAATATAATCAATAACTTTATACTTTAGTATAAATTAATCTTTCATCATTTAGGTAAGATCACTCACAGCGTTTGTAGGAAATGTCTTACAAACGCTGTAGTAAATTTGGTGTAAAGATTGGAACTGCAACGTATGACGTTTTTGTAGGAGTATCACAACGAATAAAAAAACATCATTTTAGCCTGAACATCACCTCACCGTTCACATGAGAAAGGCTTAGTTGTCCTACAACCTGATAATTGTCATCGTTAAAGAAAGCGCGATGTTTTTCTATAGTCACGAATACCGAAACACCCTCACTTTTTTCATCTTCCTCTACCACGCTATCAATAGCGCCAAGTAGAATATGCCCAAGCCCATGATGTTGATAATCTGGATGCACTGCGATGAAACTCAGCATGTGGAAGTTATCGGCGGGAACTAATGCTCGCACTTTTTCTTCTTTCTCTAGCATTTGCTTTGTACCGAACAAACCTGCCGTTAAAAGCATCCGCAATCTCCAGTGCCAGTAACGTCCTGAACCAAATGCTGCATCGGGCGCGGTCAAGCATGCAACGGCAATAAGCCGCTCATCATCGAACAGGCCAATCATCGGCTGCTCTGCAACCCAAAATGCATTGAGCTCTTCACGGATAGCTGACCGTAGACGGCTTTCATAACCTTCTTTTTCTGCTTGGAAAATGTCAATGAACAATGGGTCATCTACATACGCATTGTAAAGAATAGAGGCGGCAACTTTGAGATCATCTACAGATAGATAGATGGCTTTAACCGTGTCTTGCAAGGGGGCTATTGCATTATTAATAGCATCAGTATTCATCAGGGGCTCCTTGTACGCAAAGTTATACAGCTGCTTTTACCCATTTAAACAAAATGAGAGAAGTGGACACTACCGCACAACTTTTATCATTGCGCCAACCACCCACTTAAACTGATTAAACTTTAGCCTACGCGAAAAACCCCTGCATGTTAACTTTTTATTAACATTTAAAAACAGTAAGTAATGCCTACTTTCGTAATCAATTACCAACTAACGATTATTAGTGCATTAGGCTATAAGCACTGTCACCCCAGCCAACTAAGTTTCCATTTCTGAAAACCAACGGCGTGCACTCGTCTTTTGTGGTGATACCATCGCCCATCGTTTTTTGAGTTCGGTAGTAAAGTACGCGATATGTGCCGTCTTGCTTTTCGAACAGTTCATTGAAATCCGCAACGCCCATTTTTCTCAATACACTTTCGTAAGTTGTCCCTGTTTCAAGATTCGCAATGTGTTTACGATTGTTAAACTCTCTGTCTTCCCAATCAGCACCATAGTGACTATCTGAACCGCCACCTACTGATACGACACAACCTGAAAGCAAAACTGAAGATGCCAAAGCTACTGAAAGAAGAACCGTTTTCATGTGAATTCCTTAATTATGTGTGTTGTTTTTATTCGATACTACGCCTACTTTGTGAACCGACACTGAATAGACATAAATACGCTAACGTAAGAACCACTGCGTTTATGCGTGATAATGTAAGTTATGATTGGTAAACAAGATTAAGGCCAAAAATTAAATCATTGATTTTTATAATAATCTTAATAACACCATTCTACGAAGACTTGGAAAAATGGTGAAATCAGTAACTTATTAGTGAAATTGACTACGTAGACAGGCTACACTGCGACTATTCATGACTTTGAACCATTTTCGTATTATGAGTAACTCTAACCTGCAGCAACTTCACGTTTTGTGCCTTCAAATGCATAAAGAAGGAAAAACACCGTCCGTAGGCATTTTACGTGCAAAAGCTCCCTTTAAGGTATCGGTAACCGAAGCTATTGAAGCGATTAAGCGATTTAACGCACACAAACCTAAGCTAGAGGTATCTAACGAAGAAAACGTAGCGCAACAAAATCCTGTTGCCACAACTGATGAGCCGGGCAATTTGCATGCACGGGTAGAGACGTTAGAAAAAGAAGTGGCGGAGTTAAAGCGGGCGCTACATCAAATTATTAACGCCCAATAGCTTTTAGTCTTGCAGGCCGGTAATTTTAGGTCTGATTGACGTCAGTCAAAGCATTAACGTCATATAGCAGGTGTAAGTTGCTCAATAAACACCGCAAGAGATGGCGCAAGAATTTTGGCAGGCTCTCTGCCAACCTGCTCAAGTGCCACTTCGCCACTTTCGTTGACAACGGTTAAAATAAAATCTTCTTCGTCAGTTAAACCAAAAAACAATGTTGGCGCTTGCCTAAGTCTTTGCTTCATCAACAAATGCCCAATCAAGTTTTGCTGTAATCTTTCAAAATCTTCGGTATTGAAAACTTGAAGCAATTCACAGCGACCTTGCGGGGCGTTAGCCTTTAAATTATCGCTGTAGTAACGAGTAAAATACTCGCAGTAGTCAGGATTTAGCTTTAGCGATAATGCCTCTTCAACATTACTGAAAGACTGCACAGGCGATTGAAGCGTAGGAGACCATCTTACAAGTTCACCGTCTTGCGCCGTCGTCTCATAGCACGGCGAGGGCCACTCGCTATCAAATGCTATCTTGAGTCCCTCCGCCTCGGCTTGTTCGACATAAGATGATACAAATTTATCTAATTGTGCTGAAATTGTTAGAGCCATTATGACGTTACCTACGTATTTTTGGGGTACACTATACAACTAAACAGTTAAGTCAATACTGGGGTTAATTCTACTGCGCTGTAAGACTGTGTGTCGCTGTGCAGTTCAACAATTTAAATCCCGCGTAGATGCATAAAAGGTTCTTATGTCGACGGACAACTCACCTCAAAAAATTACTATCTCTGCACCTGATGACCTCTCTTTGGGTAAACAGGTTGACTATGAATTTGAATATAATCCTGACTTGTTGCAAGGCGTGCCGCGCAGTCTAAGTCGTGATACGTTGAACTTGGCCGGCTCAGGTTTACCTTTTGATGGTATCGACACTTGGACAGGATACGAACTTTCTTGGCTTAATTTAAAGGGTAAACCTAATGTGGCAATTTTAGAATGCCACGTTCCTATTACCTCAAAGAACCTAATCGAATCAAAATCATTTAAGCTATATTTGAATAGCTTCAACCAAACAAAATTCGCTTCAGCAGAGGACGTACGACAAGTGCTTCAAGCGGATTTGTCAGCGTGCGCAGGGGAGCCTGTCGAGGTAAAACTAATTCTTCCAGAGCAGTTTTCTTCGCTACAATTCCAAGAATTTAACGGAATCTTGTTAGATAGTCTGGATGTAGAAATCGATCAATATTCCCCTAATACTCAATATTTGACTGTTGCGAAAAATGAAACAGGTATTCAAGAGACGCTTGTTTCTCATTTACTTAAATCTAATTGTTTAATCACAAGTCAGCCAGATTGGGCTAGTATTCAAATAAGGTATGAAGGAAAAGCTATTGAACACGAAGGGCTTTTGAAATATCTAATTAGCTTTAGGCAACACAACGAGTTTCATGAGCAATGCGTTGAGCGCATTTACAACGACATCATGCAGCATTGTCAGCCAGATAAGTTAACCGTTTGTGCGCGTTACACACGACGAGGAGGTTTAGATATCAACCCTTTCCGTTCAAATTACGAAGCGCCTTATGCTAATCATCGTCAAGCACGTCAGTAATATAACGGTGAAGTACCTACCAACGCTACCTAAGCCGCGGCAGTAATAGCGAATTAGAACAAAGACGAGATTATGGAAGCAAAACAACTACAAACCCTAAAACAAAATAACGCGCTTCTTTGTCAGTTTATTGTGAAACTCTCAGCATTTTATGAGGGCTTCTCGGATAAGATCGATACTGAACTTAAGGTGTTACGAGGCCACCTTTCTGGCACACCTAATTTTAGTCTTGCCGCTGTGAGCATAGAGAAACTCAACAAATCACTTCAGCATCAAGAAATAACGCTTAGAAAATACAGTGTTGATACTGTTTCATCGCTAGAAGATGCAATGAAACAACTACAGAAAATTGTATTTGAAGATACTGAATTAAAAGGGTTAACCACGCAGGAATTGATTAAGCTTAATCAACCTGTAGGTGATATCTTCAGTATTTACAAACTCTATTCAAAAGCCATTGCGCTTCACCGCATTGCGCTCAACAAGGAAATGGTTGGACTTGAGCCATCTGAAACCACAGAAACTAAGTCCACTAACAATGAAAGCACATCGGCTCGTTCGATTAAAGATGATAACCCTCACTACCGTTCTATTTTGGTTGAGCTTAATCACCTTATTGCTTCTTATGCGCAAAAAAAACCTAACGATCAGCAACTCAATGATATAAAGCAACGTCTTGATGAAGGCATGGATGAAGACCAGCTGCTTAAAAGCTGCGTTGTAATTTTGCGCATGATCGTTCAAGACGCTATGTCAGAGGCGAGCTTAACAGGAAAAGTGATTCAGAGTCTGCACCGTTCATTAGGTGAAGTGAGTAGTGACGTCAGCAATACGATCCAAGGCAGCCAAGCCCAGTTCGAGCAGCGCCAAGCTGGTAATGAGCAACTTAAACGTGACATTATTCACATCGAAGAAGCCGTATCGGAAAGCAGTTCTCTAGAAGCACTTAAAGAGCAGACACAGTTTCGCGTAGAAAAGCTTGTGACTACGTTAAGCGAGCAACAAAGCAACGATCAGCAAGGTCAAGAAGCGCTAATGGCACTGCTCTCCTCTATGCAATCGCGAATAGATACACTTCAGCAGCAAACCAGCGTCTATAAAAAGAAGCTGGCCGAACAAGCAATGCAAAGCCGCACCGACCCCCTCACTCGGCTTCCAAACAGGCAGGCGTATAATGAGAGACTAGAAGCTGCTTTCACTAAATTTAAAGAAAATGGCGACTTGCTTGCGGTCGCCGTTGTGGATATTGATCATTTCAAGTCAATCAACGATAGATTCGGGCACGCAGCAGGCGATAAAACTCTTCAGGTAGTGAGTAAATTCTTAAAGCAAAGTTTGTCCGAAAATGATTTTATTGCCAGGTGGGGAGGAGAAGAGTTTGTAATGCTACTGCCTCAGGCGCAGATGGCAGATATAGATAAAAAGCTTAATGAAGTTAGAACGAAACTTGCTGCAATGCCGTTTAAATTCAAGCAAGAAAAAGTAAAAATCACCGCATCTTTTGGCGCAACCTGTTTCAATGACAATGATACTACTGAAACTGTGTTTGAACGCGCCGATGAGTACCTCTATAAAGCAAAACGAAACGGCCGCAACCTCGTAGTCACTGATTTAAGCACTGACTTATAGGAAGTAAAAATATGAAGAAAGTGCAGCTTAACCCTGTTGGCTGGATGAGCCAGCTATCACAAGTAGAAGTTTCTCGTCTTCAAGACGCCACCAACAGCGAGCTCTTTGCTATGTTCAGAAACTGTTGCCTTGCAGTATTGAACAGCGGCGTTGACGAAGACAATTTCGAAGCACTTTTTGCTCCTTATGAAAATTTTGAAATAAAACTCATTCGTCGTGAACGGGGCGTAAAAATAGAACTCGTGAACCCTCCTGAAGTGGCTTTCGTTGACGAAAAACTCGTTCGTGGTGTGCACGAACATCTATTTGCGGTCCTTCGCGACCTGCTTTATATGGGTAACAAGTACGCATTTCTTCACCAAACCGCACCGGCTGAAGGTAACGACATCACAGACATGGTGTTTGACATGCTACGCCACGCTAAAGCGCTTGAAGGGAACGATGGCGTAAACACAATTGTCTGCTGGGGCGGCCATTCCATTAATCAAGTTGAGTACAAATACACGAAAGAAGTGGGCTATCAGCTCGGCTTACGTGACATGAATATTTGCACAGGATGTGGGCCTGGAGCGATGAAGGGGCCAATGAAGGGCGCCACCATAGGTCATGCAAAGCAACGCCACAAGACAGGCCGTTACATTGGCATCTCTGAGCCGAGTATTATTGCCGCCGAGCCGCCCAACGCCATTGTCAACGAGCTCATTATCATGCCTGATATTGAAAAGCGTTTAGAGGCGTTTGTTAGACTCGGACATGGCATTATCGTGTTTCCAGGCGGTGTAGGCACTGCCGAAGAATTACTTTATCTGCTTGGCATTTTGATGAATGAACGCAATGCGCAGCAACCTTTTCCTTTCATTCTAACAGGGCCTGCTGGTAGCGAAGGATACTTTGAAGCCATAGACGCCTTTGTTGGTGCAACACTGGGTCCAGAAGCACAGTCAAAATATCAAATCATTGTAGATGACCCAGATGAAGTAGCACGCACCATGAATAAACACCTTGAAAAAGTGAAGAAGTTCAGAGGTGCGATGGGTGACGCATTCAGCTTTAATTGGTCATTAAAAATTGAACAAGACTTTCAACAGCCCTTTATTCCAACGCATGAGAGTATGGCCGACCTTCAACTGCACTTAGATCAAAGTAAAAGTGATCTAGCGGCCAATTTGCGCAAAGCGTTTTCAGGCATTGTTGCGGGTAACGTAAAAGCAGAAGGCATTGCTCAGATCAAAAAACATGGTCCGTTTGAGCTCACCGGTGATAGTACACTGATGGAGAAGGTTGATACACTACTCGAGTCGTTTGTAAAACAGCATAGAATGAAGCTGCCTGGTAGCGCGTACGAACCATGTTACGTTGTAAAGAACGATAAGAGAAACAGCGAATAACACGAGACCGTGGCAAGACGCATTTGCTTACGTTTACTACTTATGTTTAGTAGTCGTTTTGCGGTACACTATTAGAGAGTATTGTTTAACGAATGAATGTAGTGCACATTTAGCCTATGCTCGGCTCCCGAACAATGTCGGGCTTTGGCTTGCAGTAGCATTCAAGTAAAGAAAAACGAGAAGTAACGGTCATGAATACCAAGGTTATTCGTCTAATTTTAGCTGGCATCGCCCTTTATGCGGTGTTTGTTTTTATGGTTATCGCGTTCTATCCCGATAAGCCTGAGAATATGGATTGGAAAGACCGTGAAGAATATAACCGTGTCCAAATAACCAAGTTAAAGTTAGGCAGTACAAGAGAAGAAGTTTTGGCGTTACTAGGCTCACCTGACATTACAGAAGCCAAGCGGCAGGGTGCCACAGCTATTCAAGTTATGTTTTTTAGAACACAACATGTGCGCGCTGACGGCTTAACCACGCAAGATGAATGTACACCGTTGCTTTTTGAAAACGACAAACTTATTGCATGGGGTGAAGGGGCTTACTCCAGTTACCAAAAAAGTTAGAAGGATGGGGAGTGAGCGACATCATTTCCACGCTTAAACGCCTGGTTCAGTTAGGTAACACTGAACTTTCTGTCGAGCAGCGTATAAACCACTGGTTGAAAAGCGCTAAACGGATCCTGACCTTAGTAAACGCCAATCCAGCGCTTGCTGCAGCAACGTTACACATCGATAATGACCTTCCCAAAGATACTCAACATCTTTTATTATTGTCGCTGTTTGGCAAGCTTTGCCGATTAAACGACCACTATTTACAACATGTGCTTGCGTCTTTACTCGCAACCCTCTGGCTTTCAAGTAAAGGAACACCAAGCGACCAAACGGCCAATATTATTCGCTTTTTGCGTAAACACAATCTCTCGATTTGGCTGGATATCATTAAAATTCAAAAAGCATTTCAGTCAGACAAGCCAATTAACTACGTTGCAGACATTCGGCTTAATATGGTTCAAAGGCTTTGTCTCCTAGCAAATGTTTTCGCTACTAAAACAAAAAAAGCAGATTATCGTGAGGTTTTCACTCAGATTGTTTTACGCCTTCCAGCACATCATCGTCACCCTATTGCACCACTTATCAACCTATTTAATGGTGTGCTACCTGGCGCAAAGGTTTACGCAAACGGCGTACCGGGCGCGCTAGTCGACATTCAGCAAAATCACGGCTACGTATTTATGCTTAGCCAAGGCGATGAAGATGGAAAGTGGCTTCCTCTATCGTCAATACGCTCTCCCATTTCACTATCAATGCCGTTTGAGCACTTTGTTGCTCTTTACACTGATACCGCCACTGCGAGAGTAAATCATGGCGGCACACCATTTTTACCTTCTACATTCGCAATTCAGCATCCCCCTAAAGCTCTTATAACTATTATCGATGAGCTGCAAAAGCGCGATGTAGATATTGAACAACTTTGCGAAAAAATTGAAAGCGTGCCCACGTTTAATCACTTTTTGATGCACACTGCAAGTCAGGACAACCGTCTTCAGCTTCCGGTTAAAAGCATTAAACAGGCGGTTTTGACCTACGGCATTGAACGTGTGGGTGACATGCTTATTCAATTTGCGCTGTTAGAACGGCTAACGCAAAACCAATTTCCACTGATGGGCATGTGCAAGCAATTAACTTTATTGGCTTGTTCATTTGCAAGCTATTTCGCACAACTCGCCGATTCGAAGTTTTCGCCGCAATCTGCCGCATTGACTATGACCTTTGTTTGTACTCCCTTGTTCACGCTACCAGGGTTTAAAGTGTCACGAGCATTACCCGTCGACCTCAGCAAAGCTGTGTCCATTAATAGCGCATTCAAGGTCAAATCTGACACGCCTTGGCTAGCAATCGCTTCTGAACTTGCTGGAAGTTGGCATCAAAGCTCGACGTGGCGTGCCGTTATACACCAATGCAGTAAAGTAAGTACGGACGTTCCTAAATCACTTCAAAAGGAACAAGCAATTCTGGTGTTGAGCTTCGCTCTCGCCAAAGCATGCTTATTTAATCAGGATATTTATTCATTACTTCAGGATATCAATATCAAAACACTTTTAAATATCCTAGGTATTCGACGAGATGATGTGGTAAACGCACTAGACGCCAATGGGTCACTTTTGTTCTGTCCGCTTGCACAGTAACGCCATTTACTCCAATACATCGTACTCAGCTATTTAATTAATCTTTACGAATGGCTATAACTTGCGCCAGGTATCGTATAAAATACGGCAACTTTTGCAGTGCTTAACCCTTTTTCCCTACATTTTCCATTATAATAAGTAAGCAGGCAGAAATTGGCTCATAAACGCCAAGCTACAAATTGAATAAACCTAACGATTTTGACAACAGAATTACCAGAGGATCCCTCCACATGACTCAGCAACGTATTACAGTCATTCGCGGTGACGGCATTGGCCCGGACATTATCGATGCAACCACAAAAATTTTAGATAAGGTTGGCTGTGACTTTGCCTATGACTATGCCGATGCTGGCCTAGTCGCACTGGAAGAACATGGCGAGCTTCTACCTCAAGAAACTTTAGACCTAATCGCAAAAAACAAAGTTGCGCTTAAAGGTCCTTTAACGACCCCCGTTGGTGAAGGTTTTACTTCAATCAACGTTAGTCTTCGCAAGCAGTTCAAACTGTACGCAAACCTTCGTCCTGTGATGTCATTCAAAGGTACAAAAGCACGTTACGAAGACATCGATATCATTACCGTTCGTGAAAACACGCAAGGTATGTACTCTGGTCTTGGCCAAGTTGTATCAGAAGACGGTAACGAAGCTGAAGCAATGAGTAAGATCACTCGTGACGGCGCTGAAAAAATCGTTGTTTTTGCTTATGAATTAGCGCGCCGTGAAGGTCGTAAGAAAGTAACAGCTGTTCACAAAGCTAACATCCTTAAGTCAACATCAGGTCTTTTCCTTAAAGTAGCCCGTGAAGTTGGTGAGCGCTATCCTGACATCGAGTCAGCTGAAATGATCGTTGATAACTGCTGTATGCAGCTTGTGATGAACCCGCATCAGTTTGACGTTATCGTTACGACTAACCTTTTCGGTGACATTCTATCTGACCTATGTGCTGGTCTTGTCGGTGGTCTTGGTATGGCACCAGGTGCAAACATCGGTGAAGATTGTGCAATCTTCGAAGCCGTTCACGGCTCTGCACCAGATATTGCTGGTAAGAACTTAGCTAACCCGACGTCAGTAATCTTGGCAGCAGCGCAAATGCTTGAGTACCTTAACATGGGCGATAAAGCAGAGAAAATTCGCGCAGCACTAAAAGACGTTATCGAGTCTGGCGATCGCACAACGCGTGACCTTGGTGGTGAAGCAGGTACAACCGAGTTCACTCAGGCGCTTCTTGACCGCCTATAAGCATTTTAGCTTACACCTTTCAATTATTTCAAAACGGGCTTAATAGCCCGTTTTTTTATGCCTCTATTAATCACTCCCCTGCTTTAAACTGTACTAAAACTGGACTACCGCTTTTCTCGTTCACCTTTATTATTTCCTTTGTACACGTTGAAGTGTGCTGAGCTTTGTAACTTGGTCACAACAGAAGACAGGAAATTTTTAAAGAGGCCTGCTCCGCTTGCATCTAGGTTACAAAAGTCAGCGCGCTTTGGTACATGACTTAAACCCATTTACTTAAATATTGCGCCGATAACGCTTTATGGCGCGCTTAGCAACATACAAGGAAAGATGATGAAAAAATTAATCTCAGGTTTACTCGTACTATCTGCACTAGCCATTCAAACGCCAGCGGTTCACGCTCAACCAGCGGATAGCGAAAATTCGCAAGCTAATGAAGGTACAAGCCAACAACAACGTATCGATTTAAACTCCGCGACCGTAGAGCAATTAATTACCCTACCCGGCGTTGGACAATCTAAAGCGAAAGCTATTATTAAATATCGTGAAGAAGTAGGCCCGTTTCTTGAGGTCGCACAATTAACTCAAGTGAAAGGTATCGGTGAAAAGATGCTTAATAAAATTGAAGGCTATGTACAGGTAAGATAGAAGGACTAAAGCGAAAAGGCGGTACGCTGGCTCCACACACAAAAAATGCGCCGCAAGGGCGCATTTTTAATCGTTTAAAGCTATTTAATTGCCTTAGGCCTGCTGTTCTTTCATCTACACTAAAGATCAACAAGCCCTAGTAAGACTATTTAACAACAGAAGCTAAGTATTCTTTAAATTCGTCGCCTAACGATGGGTGACGTAACGCATATTCAACGTTAGCTTTCATGTAACCCAACTTACTACCGCAATCGTGACTCTTACCTTTCATGTAGTAAGCATCAACTTGTTCAAGTTTCATCAATGCATCAATAGCATCAGTAAGCTGAACTTCACCACCGGCTCCTGGAGGCGTGAACTCTAACAGATCCCAGATTTTTTCTGACAGAACGTATCGGCCTACAACGGCAAGGTCAGAAGGTGCTTCGTCGCGAGGCGGCTTCTCAACCATTTTGTGAATCTTCGCTGACTCACCTGGCGCAATTGCCGCGCCGTCTAGGTCTGCGATACCAAATTTAGAGATATCTTCGTCTGGTACCTGCTCAACCATGACCTGGCTTACTCGGCTGGTGTTAAATTTGGCAACCATGTCTGCAAGGTTATCCTTCTTAGGATTACTTGCTGCATCATCAATAATGACGTCAGGTAGTACTACCGCAAATGGCGCATCGCCAATCAGAGGTCGAGCACAAAGTACTGCGTGACCAAGTCCATTCGCAACGCCTTGGCGAATATGCATGATAGTTACATCTTTTGGACAGATTGACTGAACTTCTTCTAAAAGTTGGCGTTTTACACGCTTTTCTAGCGTGGCTTCTAGCTCAAAGGAGGTATCAAAGTGGTTTTCAATACTGTTTTTACTCGCGTGCGTTACTAGGATAATTTCTTTTAGTCCTGCAGCAACACATTCGCTTACCACGTATTGGATCAATGGCTTATCAACCACTGGCAACATCTCTTTTGGTATAGCTTTCGTTGCTGGGAGCATTCTCGTCCCAAGGCCCGCTACAGGGATTACCGCTTTTTTAACCTGACTCATAGTTAATATCCTTTTTTAAAATCCTAAATACACGCCTAAGTCGACTTTCAGCCGTTTGTTATTCCTTAAGCTGAGATATATTCACTGTTGTTCGCAAGACTAATGCAATCGATGTTCCAATTACCTTTTTAGAGCGTCTGTGTATTGAAAATGGGCAAAACAGCTCAAAACCACCGATAAAAGCACAAAATTAGGGATAAATAATATCTAATGCACCATAATAGTGAAAGCGTTTATGGTTTGTCCTTCCTTTCCTACACATCAAGTGTCGCTTTTTTTCACACTACTTTTTGGAATTAGTTAAACAGCAATTGATTCAGTCGTACCATTTCACTCGACTTTACCCAGCTTCCCTTTCAACTCTGACATCATTTCTTATTTCGTTTTATTTAAAACAACATCTAGACTTAATATACCTCAAGGGTGTTTCATCAAGATTACGAAGCCGCTTAAGATAACTTTTAGGCTGTTGGCAAAAACTACAACACTTTGTAACTGTAGAATCACCTACCCTTCCAGATGATAATGCTTACCCCACGGTTATCTATAACCTTGTTCTTTTTGGTGTGTCATTGCTGCTTATTTACGGAATAGTACGAATTGTAGTAGCTACTATCCGCGAGCTTTAGTGCCTCCATCTGTTTAGCAAGCCAACTCTTCAATCGGCTAAGTCGTACAAGACTTAGCCGATTGACACCGCTTTGATGAAGTTTGTCGCCCAAATCTTGTGTCTTTAAGCAAGCTCTAGTATAAGAAGCTATCCGCCTTACGGACTACTATCAAAGAGCCTATCCTATAAGTGCTCTACAATAACAACCATAAGCAATATGGAATTAAAATATAATTATGAAACCATCTAACGATACTAGCTTTTTCGGCCATCCAGGGGGCCTAAGAACGCTATTCTTTACAGAAATGTGGGAGCGCATGAGTTATTACGGAATGCGCGCGCTACTCGTTCTTTTCATGACCGCGAGCTTACAAACGCAGGGTTTGGGCTTTACTGTTGCAACCGCTGGCGCTATCTACGGCCTATACACAGGTGCGGTATATTTCCTAGGTTTACCGGGCGGCTGGTTAGCGGACCGCTTAATTGGTGGTAAGAACGCCGTATGGTATGGCGGTATTATCATCTTCGCAGGCCACGTGGTACTCGCCATAGACTTGCAAAACCTTTTCTTCGTGGGCCTTATCCTTGTTGCTTCGGGTACTGGCTTACTAAAACCTAATATTTCTGCGATGGTTGGCCAGCAATATGGCGACGACGACGGCCGTCGTGACAGTGGTTATGCGCTATATTACATGGGCATAAACATCGGTTCACTCATCGCCTACCTAGTTACCGGTTATTTACAGGAAAACTGGGGCTGGCACTATGCATTTGGTGCAGCTGCCATCGGTATGGCAATCGGCCTAATTCAATATTACTTCAGCAACCGTTCGTTATCGGCTGATTCTGTTGCTCCTGCAAACCCATATCAAGGTGCGGCTAAACAGCGCGCATGGATGGGCGTATGGGCAGTGATTGCACTTGCTGTTGTGGTAATTGTGCTTGCACACATGGGCACTATCGTTATTGAGCCAGTTGCCCTTGCTCAACAAGTTGCCATCGTATTTACCGCAATCTTCTTCCTTTACTTCGGGTTCATTTATTTCAAAGGCCAGCTAAGCGACAACGAGAAGAAGCGCATGTGGGCGCTGTTTTTAGTGTGTGTCGCTTCAGCATGTTTCTGGTCTGGTTTCGAACAGGCTGGCTCTTCACTCAACCTATTCGCACAGAACTATACCGACCGCGTACTTGAAAGCGGCTCGCTACTTACATCTTGGTTCGGGATGGACGCTATCCCAACAGTATGGTTCCAGCTTTCAAACTCGCTATTTATAATCATCCTGTCGCCTTTCTTCGCTGCCCTTTGGATTAACCTTGCTAAAAGAATGATTGACCCGTCGTACACGATTAAGTGTGCCGTAGGTATCGTTATTATGGCGTCGGGCTTCTTGGTAATGTTTATGGCGTCTCAATATGCTGCACAAGGCCTTAAAGTTGCGCCTATGTGGCTTGTTACTACCTACTTCTTACACACTGTTGGTGAGCTGTGCCTAAGCCCTGTTGCACTAAGTGCAGTAAGTAAGCTATCGCCTAAGCGTTTCGCAGGGCAAATGATGGGGGTATTCGTACTGACTTACTCTATTGGTAACATCATTGCTGGCTTACTTTCAGGTAACTTCGACCCAGAAAACGTAGAGCAAATGCCAGACCTGTATCTTCAGATTGCCCTATTTAGCATCGCCATTGCCATCGTGATTGGTTTAATGAGCTTTAAATCTCGTTTCTGGGAAAAAGCAGGTATTGAACAAAAAGCGTAATTTATTGTTAGCATGTTTTAAGTGCTGACCAATTACCCTACAATAACCGCCGCAACGTAACGTTCCGGCGGTTTTTTATTAAGGGCATTTGCATAAACCTATGAAGTTTTATTTTTCTACCAGAGACATTCCTGCCTTAAAAGGTCTTCCACTGACAGAGCGCGTTAAGTTGCTTGATCAGGCCGCAAAGCGGCTATCTGTCCCTGAGAAGACTTTACTGAATGTGCTAAAGTTACTCGTCATTGTCCCCGTATTCGCATTTATTCTTCAAACCGCGTCAAATTGGACCTCGTTACTGTGGGCTTTTGTGGTATTTTTAATTTATCCATTGGTTGTAAAACCTATTCAATATTCCATCTGCGCTAAATACATTGCGCAACCGTCTAGCAAGGAGAATGCATGAAGACCATCTTAGTCACTGGTGGTGCAGGCTATATAGGTAGTCACACAGTTTTACAGTTACTTGAACAAAACTACGGTGTTGTAGTGCTGGATAACCTTGCAAACGCAAGTGCTGAATCACTTCGTCGCGTAGAAGCGTTAACAGGCAAGTCGGTTACTTTTGTTCAAGGTGACATTCGCGATACCGCCGTGTTAGATGACATATTCAGCGAGCATAACATTTATGCCGTTATTCACTTTGCCGGTTTAAAAGCCGTCGGCGAGTCTGTGCAAAAGCCACTTTCATACTATGAAAACAACGTGTACGGCACGCTAACGCTATGTAAAGCTATGCAGAAGCACAATGTAAAGAATATTGTGTTTAGCTCATCTGCAACGGTTTACGGCGATCCAGCATCGCTACCGCTACGTGAAGATATGGCCACAGGCCACCCGACAAACCCTTACGGTATGTCGAAGCTTATGGTTGAGCATATGCTTAGCGATCTTTACGTATCGGACAACGAGTGGAACATTGTATTGCTTCGCTACTTCAATCCAGTTGGCGCACACGAATCTGGCCAGATCGGTGAAGATCCCAACGGTATTCCGAACAACTTAATGCCTTATATCTCTCAGGTTGCTACCGGTAAGCTAGAGCAGCTAAGCGTGTTCGGTGACGACTACGATACCGTTGATGGCACAGGCGTTCGCGACTATATCCATGTTGTTGACCTTGCCAATGGTCACTTGAAAGCACTTGATCGTTTAAACCTTAACATGGGCTTAGACAAATACAATCTGGGTACAGGTCAGGGTTATTCAGTCATCGAAATGATCAAAGCTTTCGAAAAAGGCTCGGGTAAAACCGTATCCTATAAGATTGCACCGCGTAGAAGCGGCGATGTGGCAGCCTGTTATGCCGACCCAACAAAAGCTGCTACAGAGCTTAACTGGCATGCAGAAAAAGGCTTGGAAGACATGTGTGCCGACACATGGAACTGGCAGTCACAAAACCCGATGGGCTATCCAAAGGATTAGCTTGTCGTTTGAACGCTGCCAATAGGCTTGTTCACATACCTAGAACTAAAAAGCCATGCTGTTGAGCATGGCTTTTTTTGTGCGGGCATTTATAGCTAGAGTGACGTTGAAGTTGAGGTTAGATAACAATAACTAAACCCTGCCCCCGAACTTTATCCAACATCGTTTTATTTATTACTCTTGCTCTATTTGCCGTCTTTCGACTTGGCGTCTTTTTCTTTTAGCTTAGCTTTCTCACTGTCATCAACTGACGAATCTTCTGAATCTGTCGACTCATCAACACCTTCTTCCGACGTTTCTTCATAGCTATCAAAATCATTGCCTTCCAACATTGCTTCAAAATCAGCAAAGTCATCTAGCTGCTCATCATCAATGGCTTTATCGCCGCTTTTACCGTCGGTAACGCGAAACTCCAAGTTTTCAAAGTAAGCATTTTTCACAAAAGCATAGTCATCAACAGACTGCTCAAGCTGCGCCTCTTGATCAAGTAATTGAGCTCGTGTTTCAAGTACCGAAATGCCAATACGCGCTAAGTTTACAGACCCTTCAAGTAACGACATTGGAAACGCAAAACCGTCAACATAATCCCCTGTGAAGCTTCGCGGATCGCTTGGGCCTAAAAAGGGCAGCATTAAGAAAGGCCCAGTATCTAATCCCCACACAGCCAGAGTTTCACCAAACTGCTCGCGTTTACGCTCAATGCCAATTTTTGACGCAACGTCAAACGTGCCAACTAACCCTACCGTGGTGTTAATTAAAAAACGAGCCAAGCTATCTAAGCCATCATCAACTTTGCCTTGAAACATATTATTCAAAAAGTTCGCAGGCTCTTGTAGGTTGTCCGTGATGTTCACCAAACCAGTTCGCGCAGGCTGAGGCATCACAGTCACGTAGGTAACGGTTATTGGGCGTAAGATGTAGGCATCCAACACATCCCAGTTAAAATCCCAGATTTCACGGTTAACTGGCTCGAACGGGTCACGGGGGTCTGAAGTATCCACTACAGCCTGGTTCGACCCAGTGTCTTGAGAATACGCTTGAGCCTGATCTTGCGTATGGTTACTCGCACAGCCACCTAAAAGACTTGCAGCAATAATCAACCCGGTTGCGAGTGATTTAGACAGTTCCATACTTATAATTCCTTATCAATAATAACGCTTAGTGAAGATGTTTCGTTGGCAGTAACGCTTGCGCTCACACTGCCTTGCCATTCGCCTTTTGAAACTGCCACATTACCATCTTTAGATAGTCTTGCGGTAACCACCACATCAGAAAGTGTTGCTAGCGTGAATTGTGGCATCATTGCGTTCTCTGTGGTTAGAGTAACGGAAACAGGGAAGTCTTCTATCGGCAGTTTAACCACAGCAGCAGGCATTTTGTTGTCAGAGTTCGCATCTTGAGCGAACACTATCAAGAAACCGTCTTTAGGCGCTTTTATATTAGCGTCGTCAGATAAATTCACCGTAATATTAAAGCCGGTTTGCGCTTCGCTGCTATAACTTTGAGCTTCGCTACTAGCATTTTTCGCTTCGCTACTGGCATTTTGCGCTGTTGGTGTATCAGTAATTTCAGCACCTGTATTTTGTAGCGCTGCCATTTCACTGGTATTCCCTTGTAGCTCTTTTATACGCGCCACTAAACGTTGCGCCATATCGCTATCAGCTGGTAACTTACCTTCAACTTGCTTATAAAAACGCTGAGTATTTTCAAGGTCGCCAAGTTGAGCAGAGACCACCGCCATCATCAGCGCAAGGTTATCATTCGCTGGATTGTCGTTAAGCAAGCCTAATAAGATAGATTGCGCTCGTTCCAGGTTGTTTACATCCCCTGTGGTCATCAAAGCTTGAGCAAGCGTAATGCGATTAGCAGAGTTAGATGGCGCCAAACTCACCGCTTTATCAATAGCTTCAATGGCCTGTACTTCTTGGCCAATACTCAGCATCAATCTGCCAAAATACATCCATCCTGTGTCGTCTTCGGGCTCTTCTCTCAAACGCTGGCGTATAGCAAGAGCAAGGCTAGCAATGTCTTGTTGAGTCAGGTTATTCGCATTACCGCTAGCAAGCTGTTGACTCAACTGGGGCAGCGCTTCAATGGCTTGGCTTGCCTGGGCAACACGACCCATTTGATTTACCTGCGCATATACAATCACTCCGCAGGCTATCGAAAGCACGGCGCCAATCGCGAGCGGAAGTTTTGCATTACCCGTTTTATGAGATTGAAATGCGCTTTCATCTACCAGCGCTAGTTTTAGTTCGTCAACGGCTTGTCGTTTATCATGCTCACTAATGAGCCCTTCTTGCACTTCACGATCAAGTTCAGCAAGACGCTGCTTAACAATTTGCGTATTGCTTAAACTATCTTGTTTTGCGTGATTTTTATTACGCAGCCATGGGAAAGCGACAATTAATAGAACAAGCGTAATTAAGCCTGAAACAATAATATAAAACTCAGACCAACTCATTCTTTCTCTCGCTCCAACATTTCATCTGCTTTAGCTAACTTAGCGGCCATATCTTCTGGTGGTGTTACCGATTTGCGGCGAATCACCACAATTAGGGCAATAAAAATAAACAAAACAGGGCCAGCCCAAAGCCACAAGGTCGCAGCTGTAACTGGCGGTTGATAATGCACAAAATCGCCATAGCGTGACTTCATAAAATCAATCACTTCTTGCTCTGTTTTGCCTTGCTTTAGTAACGCGTACACTTTTCGGCGCATGTCATGGGCAATCATGGCGTCGCTATCAGCAATATTCTGGTTTTGACACATAGGACATCGTAATTCTGCGGTAAGCTTTAAAAAGCTTTCACGCTGAGCAGGCGTGTCGAAAGAAAACTTATCTTCAGCCGCACTTACTGAAAAAGCGCTAAGCACAAACAACAGCGTAAAAACGCTTAGCGCAATAGCTTTAAAGGACGCGAGACTGTGGGAGGAAGTGTCCGATAACATAATCATTCCCCTCCCTGTGCACTTGCGGAGCTCTGATTATTCTTTTCCTTAAGCGTGTTCGACAATGTAGGCTCTGAGGCCATAACTGCATCTAAATCTACCTTTTTGCCATTGCCTGTTTTGCCAGATGCTTCTGCCACCAACTGGTTATATAGCGGGCCAACTTTGGAGTTCCAAACACGCTCGTTAATATCGCCTATGTGGTGCATACGAATAATGCCTTCAGCGTCGATAACAAAGTGTTCTGGCGCTCCTGTTACGCCAAGGTCGAGCGACGTATCGCGATAGACATCAAAAATATTATACGCGTAAGGGTTACCGTAACGGCTGAGCATGTCGGTAACTTCTTGCTGAACACGGCTCAGTGTTTTCGTTCCAAAGTCTGGGTCTAAGTCCTGATCAAAATACAAACCTACAATGTGAACGTTTTGTTCGTTCTTTAACTGAGTAAGGTACGGCATCTCAACAGCGCAGGTCACGCACCATACACCCCATACATTTAATATGGTTACCTTGCCCTTTAAATCTTCAGGCGTATAGGAAATGTCTGGCTGCATCAGGTCTGGCAGTGAGAATGCAGGTAACGTCTTATCTTGAACCTGAGAATCTAACTCTCTGGGGTCAGAAAAAAGCCCTTTAAACAGGAAAATGACCAGCAAAGAGAACAACACTAACGGAATAGCAACGAGTGGTGCTTTTTTCATTATGCGCCTCCTTTCACTGACGCATTTGATGGAGTGGATACTTGACCATGAGATTGCTCTGCGTCGTTCTCACTTTTCCCACCAAATACACGTTTTATCTTCTTAACCTTAGCCATGCGGTAACGTTTGTCGCTAATAGAAAAGATACCGCCTATAGCCATAACCACTGCACCCGCCCATAGCCAGATAACAAACGGTTTAATGTAAATACGGATGGCCCATGCGCCATTGTCTAAGGGCTCGCCCATAGCGATAAACAAATCCCTTGCGAGATTTGAGTGAATAGCGGCTTCAGTCATCGGCATACGCTGTACGATATACAAACGCTTTTCTGGCTCTAGATGCGCGATCAATTCACCGTCTTGATAAACGTCGAACACGCCTTTGTCCGCCTCAAAGTTCGGACCTTGAACTTTTACGACATCCCTAAAGCTAAAGTCATAACCGCCAAGAGAAACGGTATCGCCAATGTCCATGCGAACATCCCGCTCCATTTCGTAGTTTGAAACAAGGGTAATACCGATAATGCAGATAGCAAAACCCACATGGCCCAGCACCATTCCCCAGTGACTTGGCGTAAGCTTGCGAAGTTTAACTAGCACCGATGCATTATCATTGTTACCTGATGGCATAGCCGATAAGCGCTGCATCACCTCTTGCACCGTAGTAACGAGGATCCAAAATACTAATATCATGCCTAAAACGCCCATATAGGTTGGTTCATCATAGGCAAAGTTAACTAGTACACCGGCACTTAGCGCAATACCGCCAGCGATTAATAGCTGTTTTTGTAATTCACTGGCTTTTTGCTGTTTCCAGCGCGTAAGCGGGCCAAGACCGAGCATTAGTACGAATGGCACAATCAATAACGTGAACATTTGATTGAAGAACGGAGCGCCTACCGAAATACTGCCTAGACCTAACTCTTTATGTACAAGAGGCAGTAGTGTACCCAACAATACAACCAGTGTTGCTGCGCACAAAAATACATTGTTACCCATTAACAACACTTCACGGGAAAACGCTTGATAGCGGCCAGGGCTTTTAAGTGAAGCAGCACGCATAGCGTAAAGCAGCAAGCCAAAGCCACTAAGTACAATCAATATTCCCAGTATAAATAAGCCTCGGGTTGGATCGCTTGCAAACGAGTGTACCGAAACAATCACTCCAGAACGTACTAAGAAGGTGCCAAGTAAACTCAAACTAAATGCGGCAATAGCAAGCAGTACGGTCCACGACTTAAACGCCTTTCGCTTTTCGGTTACGGCTAGCGAGTGCATTAGCGCAGTACCGACCAGCCAAGGCATGAAAGAGGCGTTCTCAACTGGATCCCAGAACCACCAGCCACCCCAGCCAAGTTCGTAATACGCCCACCAGCTACCTAGCGCAATACCCACGGTAAGAAAAGCCCAGGCAGAAATGACCCAAGGCCTTGACCAGCGTGCCCAGGTTGAGTCTAGCTGCCCTGAAATTAGTGCTGAAATTGCAAAAGCAAACGCGACAGAAAAGCCAACATAACCCATGTAAAGCATAGGCGGGTGAATGATCATGCCAAAATCTTGCAGCAGCGGATTAAGATCTCGCCCATCGACCGGGAAAAATGGCAGCATGCTGTTAAACGGGTTTGAGGTAAGCAGCATGAATAAGTAAAAACCGATGCCCACCATTCCCAATACCGACAGCACCCGTGCGACCATAGCAAGAGGAATACCCTTGCTGAATATCGCCACTGCTACTGTCCATATGGAAAGCATCAACACCCACAGCAGAAATGAGCCTTCGTGGCCGCCCCACACAGCGGTAATTTTATAATAAATGGGAAGTCGACTATTTGAGTGCTGTGCAACATAGGCCACACTAAAGTCGTCGGTAACGAAGGCATAGGTTAAGCATACATAGGCAATAAGCGTGAAGGTAAATAAGCCAATCGCCAACGGCTTGGCCGTTGCCATTAACGCTTCGTGCTGACGGTGAGCCCCCCATAGCGGATAAACGGCCAATAATATAGAGAGCACTAGCGCAAGCGTCAGCGCAATATTTCCAATCTCTGGCACCATTATTTATTTGCCTCCACTGCCGGTAGTCGACCCGTAGGAAGGCATATTTTCAGGTTTAACGTGCTTAATGCCTTTCATCTTCTCAGCAAGCTCAGGAGGCATGTACTCTTCATCGTGCTTCGCTAGCACTTCCTGCGCTTTAATGCTGCTTGCACCAGTGAGTACACCCGTTGCTACAATGCCTTGGCCTTCGCGGAATAAATCAGGAAGGATGCCGGTGTAAGTCACAGTCACCGTTGGGCCAGTATCGATAAGGTCAAAGCTCACCGCTAAGCTTTCTTGATCCCTTTTCACACTACCAGGTACCACCATACCGCCTATACGAAGACGCTGGCCAACCTGCGGTTTCTGTCCGTTTTTACCTTCAATGATCTCGCTCGGCGTATAGAAAAGGTCAATACTGTCGTTTAGGGCGTAAAGCATCAGTCCAATTGCACTTACTATTAAAAAACCGATAATTCCCACTACGGCTAGTCGCTGCTTTCGTCTCGGGTTCATGCAACTCTCACTTCGAAAAAACTAATAAACGATAAAAACGCAAATGAATGCTAAGTTCACTTTTCACATTAACACTTAGGTGTTGTCTTGCTGTTGCTGTCGCGCTTTTTGAATACGCGCTTTGCGTTCTTTTTCCACCACTACCTGCTTTAAAAGGTCGCGATGTTTACTAAAACTCTGAATAGCGATAATGCCCATTGCTAAGAACGTAACGCCAAACGAAAGCCATACATAAAATGCATAGCCTCCCATATTTAAAAAATCGGCAAAGGATTCAAACTGCATCTTAACTGCCCTCTTTTAAACTAGCAGTAGCCGCATCACCAGGTTGTTGATTTAATGCTTTATTCATTGCTAGCGCTTGTACCCAAGGTCGGTGCATTTCTCTAAGCACAATCTCATTACGTAATCGTACAGTGGTAACAGCTCCAATAAAAAAAGCGAAGCCCAGCAGGTTAATTAACAACGGCCACAGCATTTCAGGGGCAATTGAAGGGTTGTCGAATTTACTGATAGTCGCCCCTTGATGCAACGTATTCCACCACTCTACCGAGTAGTGAATAATGGGGATATTTACTACGCCTACAAGCGCCATTACGCCTGCGGCTTTACCCGCCTGCTGTTTATCTTCAAAAGCACCGTAAAGCGCAATCACGCCCATGTACAAGAAAAGCAGAATAAGCTCTGAAGTTAGGCGTGCATCCCACACCCACCAAGCGCCCCACATTGGCTTGCCCCAAGCGGCGCCGGTGAACAGAGCAATAAACGTCATTACTGCGCCGATAGGCGCCATAGCAATCATGCTCATATAAGCGGTGCGCCACTGCCAAACCATACCCACCAAGGCCGCAATCGCCATGGCAACATAGGTGCCCATAGACAAAATGGCGCTAGGTACGTGGATATAGATGATTCTAAATGAATCGCCCTGCTGATAATCTTGAGGCGCAAAGGCCAGCCCCCACACGGTGCCTACGCTTAAACACGCTAGAGCGCCAACCCAAAACCAAGGCTGTAAAGTTAAACAAAGCTGATAGGCTCGCTCTGTTTTTGCGTAGGGATGTAACCACTTCCACATTAGTTTTGACTCACTTTTAAAGAATATGCGATGGCAAACGGTGCCAATGCCGCAGCCAATAAAAGCATGGCGGCAATAATAGCAAGTTGCGCATGATAAGGTAATTGCAGTGCGGCAGAATCCACAGCCGACGTGGCAAATATCAGTAACGGAATAAAGACAGGGATTAGTAGCAGTGCCAACAGCACTCCACCTTTTTGCAATCCAACGGTAAGCCCTACTGCAATGGCACCAATTAAGGAAAGTAACGGCGTCCCCAATATCAAGGTTAAGACAAGGGCGATATACATATCGACCGTTAAATTCAAAAACATGGCTAGTAGCGGAGACAACAGCAATAATGGTACAAAGCTAACCAGCCAATGGGCAGCCACTTTTACCGCACTCACCGCTGGTAATGGCATACCAGATAACATGTACTGCTCTAGCGACCCGTCTTGAAAGTCATCGCGAAAAAGCCTTTCCATCGCCATGAGCGATGACAAAATTGCCGCAATCCATATTACCCCTGGTCCAATGCGTTGAAGGGTGTCGGGAGACGGACTAACGCCTAAGGGAAATAAGGTCACCACCATCAGCAAAAACATCAGAGGTTGCACTAATTCTGCTTTTTGCTTGAACGCAACCTGCATGTCGCGCTTAAAAATTCCTTGGTAAAGTGACATTAAAAGCGGTACTCCAAATCGAATACACGGTGTTCCCCTGCAGTTTCTGATAGGTGTTGATGCGAAGTAGTAATGATGAGACCGCCGCGACCAACGTGCTCTTTCATACTTTTTTCAAGCATGTGAACCCCTTTCACATCAAGCGCTGTAAACGGTTCGTCCAGTATCCACACCTTTGCTGGCTTTAGCCACAGTCTCGATAGCGCGACGCGACGCTGTTGACCGGCCGATAAATACCTTACGGGCACATCTTCAAGTCCAACTAATCCCACTTTCTCTAATACATCAAAAAGCGTGTTAACAGGCACCGATACATTATGTTGAGCTAGCCAGAACGATAGATTATCTAGGGCAGAGAGACTGCCGTTAGTTCCGCTTTTATGGCCAAGATAAAAAAGGTCTTGGTAATAACCTGTCTTGTCCGCTGAAATGTCCATGCCGTTGTACAATACTGCACCTGATTCAGGTGAACTCAGTCCTGTTAAAATGCGCAGCAAGCTGGTTTTCCCTGCACCGTTAGGACCGCGTAAATACAGCAACTCACCGGGTTCGACAACCAGTGAAAGCCCTTCAAAAAGGGTTCTGTCTCGTTTGCTGCAGGTTAATTCGCGCGCCTCTAACACTACCTGGCTACTCCAACCTTAAAAAGAGGTTCTAAAAAATGGCGCTAGTCTACCACATGAACGCTTTTTCGCAGTCGCGAATTCCAATTAAATATGATTTACTTCAATGACAAAGGTATTTTTCCTAAGAGCCATCCGTCGTGAGTAAGTGTTATCCCTCCGCCTAAAGGATGAATTCTTTTGCTTCATCTTATCAACTGGTCAATAACGAAACTGCCAAACAGAGCTTTGCTATACTTAAATAAGTAAGGAAAAGCGCGACATTGCCGATATCTCAATTATGACAACACCACTATCATCTCTATTGGCAGCCGCTCTAAATCAAACAACTGGCCCGACGTCGCCTGTCTCGGCCGCTTTATCGTCTACAGATGCCACTACTCAAGGATCGAGTCGAGGAGCAACGCCTGTGATTGCCAACGCTGCGCTTTCGCAGGCTACCGCTTTAGACAATGCGGCGAAAGTGATAGTTGAACGCTTGCCTGAACGAGTGCTATCGATAACGATGACATCAAGTAATGCATCGTCAAATTTAGTGCCGTCGGTCGCCCAAGTATTGCACGTTGTCTTACCCGCAGAAGTTAGCGCTAAACTCTCCAAACACGCTATTCATAATGCGCAAATTGCTCTTCTGCCCCAAACTTCAGACCAGGTTTCAAACCCAGAAACGAAAAGTGTTCAAAATGCTTCTCAAAGTCAGTTAAGCGCTCAGTCTGCAATACTCCTTTCTACAAGTTTGTCTCAACAAGGCGCGTCATTGTCAGCGCCCGATAAAGCTGGATTACTGAAAGCTGTGGCACAAGCTCTGGCTGCAAATAACGCCGCCGTTACGCTTAAGGGTCAGCTTTCTATTTCTACAAAGAGCGAAAACTTTGGGCAACTCATTCTTACCACGGCTAAAAACGAGGATGTTCCCCTTACAGACATAAACACTGAAAAGCTGGATAGCAAGGCGAAAGCAGCGCTTCAAAAGCTGGTCGGCCAGCAGGTCGTTATAGGACTAAGCCGAGCTCGCAACGGTGGAATCGCGCTGCAAATCTCTCAAGATTTTTCCAATGGAAGCGGTGGTCCGAAAAGCAGCCATCACAATTTCGCCACTATCACCCATAAAGATGTAAGTACCAACTTACAACAAAAGCTCATTTCCGATTCACTAAAGCAAGGTGGCGTAGCCGTAGAGCACAACTTAAGCAACCCGCCACAACTTAACGCGCTGTTAAAAGGCTTTGGTGCTGACACTAACGCGTTAAAAGTGCTTTCTGCGTTAACCTTAACGGGTAGCAAACTCTCAATTCGCACTGCGCAACAAAGCGCGTTATTACATATAAGCTTACCGCAGAACAAGGCCCCTTCCCTTTCGGCTCCAACTTTGAATCTGGAGCAGGTGAATAAACTTAACCTTTCACAATTACCAAAAGTGACGGCGAAAGGGCTCGATGCCGTCACGAGGAATAGCTCGCTCGAAGCCTCTTCATCCATTACAAACCTAAAGGCAGCGGCTCCCACATCGCTTAAAGGAACGGATGTACACAACGCAATTAGTACACTTTCTCGGGTATTACTGAGCCAAACAGGCAGTACCAGCCAAGCATTAAGCCAACTCGTTGCTATTGTTGAGAATGGAAAGTTACCGCCCAGTAGCGGCGCTCCTCAAACACATGGAGCCCAGCATTTCGATAAAATTTTGCAGCACCTAAAAGGCCTTGATGCACTCAACGCGAAACCTTCGCAAGTCAAAATATCTGATGGAGCGTTTATCGGCCCGCCTAAGCCTTCCAGTGAACAACTGCTAGCAACGGCAAAAGCTATATTGACGGAAGGGAAAGAAACCGCCTCAGCAGAGAATAATGGCATGCAAGGAAAAGACGGTGGGAGTAAATCTTCTCTTGTATCACTTGCCTCTATCGCACAAGCGTTAAGCTCACAGGCAAAAGGCTTATCAAATAGCTTACTGAGCAACATCGCTGCTCAACTTGCGGCTACACAAGGTAAAGGCGCAGAGATACCACCAGTGGTTTCAGATAGTCACGTCACTATAGCGGGTTCAAAATCAAACGAGAGCGTAGCTGGCGAGAACGTAGGCGCTGTCGGCGATTTAAAAAACGGCGCGAAAAAACTAACGCCCGATATGAACGAGCAAGGATTGTCGCAACGCTTGCAGCAGCTTATATCCTCACAGGCGCTGGTTACCACACCAATAAACTTATCCTCACCCGTAAACGCTTCCAGCTTCGTTCAAGGGCTGGTCGCCTTAGTTCAATTAGCACTAGCGGGGCGTGCCATGCAGCGTCAGCCTGGCTTAAAAACGCAAATAGATGCGCCTGACTCTATCGTTTCAAAAACGTTAGCGAATATGGGGGTAACGACTCAACCAAGTCGCGTTAGCCAAGACATGAACCAGTTAGACGGCAGACAACAGCTGCTTTCTCAACTTAAAACGCTGCTAAGTAGCCACCAGCAAAACAAAATTGCTAATGTAGATAGCCGTATTCAAGGGCAAGATAGTTTCTATTATATATTGCCATCACTTTCACAACATCAAAGTCCACCAGAACTCTTGATAAAACGAGAGCTGGGTGGCCAGAACAATAAGCACGCACAAGCAGGCCAACGTTCTCTTTGGAATATCACGATGAAACTGGATATTGGTGACAGCGGACAAGTGTTGGCAAAATCTAAAATTGATAAAAGCACCATTACTTTAGATTTGTACGCTTCAAGCGATGAGGTACTTAAACGTATCGGAGACACCCTACCCTATTTACATAAACGTCTTACTTTGCTCGGCCTGGTTGTTGAAAACACCAGCTACCAGCGAGGCCACATTCCGGACACATTAAATTCGCGCCCTCATCAAATCTTTGAAACTAGGGTTTAGGTAAAGCGTTTATGACTGATTCGCAAAAGACAAAACGCGCCATCGGCCTAAAATATGACGGCGGCGATAAGAAAAACGCACCTAAAGTGGTAGCAAAAGGCTACGGAGATTTGGCGGAAGCCATCATAGCCATGGCTGAAGAAACCGGGATATTAATTCACGAAGACCCATACTTAAGCGAAGTCCTTGCTACCCTTGATGTGGGGCAAGATATCCCTGAATCGCTGTATTATGTAATTGCCGAGTTGCTGGCCTATTCTTATGTCCTTCAAGGAAAAATCCCTCCTGGTTGGGAGGGAATTATCAAGCGTATCGACTTTGAGGTGTAGTAAACACAAAACTAAAGCGTATTGAACCTGCACTTCGAGTGTTGAATTGTCCACCTTGTAAAAAACCTTGATGCCACAAAGAATAAGCCCGCTTTTAGCAGGCTTATTACAAAGATGCTAAACATCCACATGGTGCTAGGTAAGCAGTTTTGTTATCTAAACAGGACCTTTTCCTTGTTAAACCAATGGATACAGAAGAAAATCAGTCCGGTTGCAATCACTGCGGTAGACGTAAATATGCCAAAGAGTGCAAAGTAGTCCATGGTACCTTTGAACAGCTCTTTCATCGCTAGGGCAACGTTAGTCAGCGGTACCCAAACCCAGCCGCCTTTAAGCTCTACACCAGGCATCATGGCTATAATTACAGGGAAAATAACCACCATAATAAGTGACCCCATGTAGCTTTGCGCCTCTTTAAACGAGCGAGCATAAATTGAAAGTGATAGTAGAATAGCGGCGAAAACTGCCACCACTGGCACCAACATTAGAAAGATCAGCAGGAAGTCCACAAGACCAATCATCGACATGATCTTAACCACAAACTCAACGGCCATGCCTTGCGATAACACCAGTCCCCATATAGCCATGGAAGAAACGGTAATAAGCGCAGTAATTATCCCCGCAGTAGCGATAGTAAAGAATTTACCCAGTACCAGCTTATGACGGTCCATCGGCGATATAAGTAGTGTTTCTAATGTACCCCGCTCTTTCTCACCGGCGCCTAAGTCAGCCGCTGGGGCCATAGCGCCTTGAAGGCACAAGATGAAGATGAAATATGGCAGCATACCGCCTAAGCGTTCACCCCACACTTCGCGATCGTCGGCGACATTTTGCTTTTCTATCTTGATTGGCTTTAGCAAGGCCTCTTGCTGAGTTTCATCTAGATTAAGCTGCGCAAAAGCGGTTTGTTGGAATGCATCGGTATATTCATCAATGATGTCGGATACGCGCCCCATCACCTTATTTAGACCAGCATCGTTGAGATAAAGCTCAATCTTATGCTGACCTGAACGCAAAACATCGCTATCAAAGGTTTCTGGAATAACCAAAACAAAATCCAACGTTTCGTTTTTGATGAGTTTGGCGTAGTCAGTCTCATCGCCAATCGCAACCGGTTCGAATTTATCTGATGCGTCGTTAAAAGACTGTACAATTGCTGGCGCGTAAGCTTCACCAACTATCGCGTATTTCAGTATTTTATTTTCCGCTTTATCCGCCGCTGAACTCATGAAAAAGAACGCGACACCAAAAATCGCTGGGAATAATAAAAGCGGTAAACCAATCATGAATATGATGGTTTTCTTATCCCGTAATAGTTCTTTGAATTCCTTTTTAAAGATTAACCACATTACCCATCTCCTCAGAATCCATTGATAGTGTTTTTAGGAAGCTCTTATGCATTTGCCCGCCAGCCCCGTCATTACCAGACAAAGCGCTAAAGGCGGCTAGCGAATCGTTAAATACCGTTTCACCTTGGTTAATCACGGTCACCTTGTCGCAAAGGGTTTGCACCTCATCAAGGTGGTGAGTAGAGAAAATAACCGGGGTACCTTTATCTTTAAGGCGCTGAATAAATTCCATCACGGTACTCGTTGCCATAATATCAAGGCCGGTTGTGGGTTCATCAAGCACCACTAGTTCAGGCTCGTGTATAACGGCGCGAGCAATAGAAACTTTTTGCTTCATCCCCGATGAGAAATTCTCGGCACGCCTATCAAGGAAGGTTTGCATGTCGAGTAAATCAGCCAACTCTTCAATACGCGCGTTAATCACATTTTTTGGAATACCGTGCAACTCACCGAAGTAGCTAATATTCTCTCGGCCACTCAAACGACCATAAAGGCCCGTTGAGCTAGATAAAAAGCCAATTTTTTTACGGGCAATATTAGGGTTAGAAAGCACATCCTCACCACCAATGATAACTTTTCCGCTATCAGGCTTTAGTGCTGTAGAAAGCATGCGAAGTGTAGTTGTTTTGCCAGCTCCATTTGGCCCTAACAGCCCAAGTACCTGTCCTTTTTCGCAAGTAAACGACACATCCCTTACCGACTGGAAATAGCGCCCTTTTAATCGCGGGTCCTTTTTTTCCTGTTCGCTAAGCTTTTTTGGGTTCTCCACCTCAAAACGCTTAGCAAGGCCTGATATTTCAATCATTTCCCTTCCCTCTTCTCACGTGTGAACAGTAGCACCGTTCATTATTGTTGTAGGCTTGCTTTGCTGTAGCCGCAAATTATGCCGTTCTATTTGTTTAAAGTTGTTTTAGCGTACTAACCAGCTTTGGCAGTAATGGCCATTGCACCCTAGTAGTCTGAACTTACAAATATTTATTACAGCATTCCTTGTTTTTATTTGTTGTACAAGTTTCAGCCTTGCATTAAGTGTTAGTAAATATTTCTTAATATACCCTTTGATGAAGCCATAAAAAAACCCACCTAGCGGTGGGTTCTTAATATGCGGTTAAGCGCTAATTTTACTCAGGAAGCACATCGTCTTCTTGCTGAGGTACCGCTTCCTCTGCTTTCATTGTTTTAGAAAGCAAAAGTTCTTGGCGGATCTTAGTTTCAATCTCGTTTGCGATCTCAGGGTTCTCTTTCAAGAACTTCATTACGTTCGCTTTACCTTGACCAATGCGGTCGCCCTTGTAGCTATACCAAGCCCCCGCTTTATCAACTAGCTTTTGCTTAACACCAAGGTCGATAAGCTCAGCTTCTTTGCTGATACCTTCGCCGTAGCGGATCATAAATTCAGCTTGCTTAAACGGAGGTGCAACTTTGTTCTTCACTACCTTAACGCGAGTTTCGTTACCCACTACCTCGTCGCCTTCTTTCACTGCACCAATACGGCGAATGTCTAGACGAACAGAAGAGTAGAACTTAAGCGCGTTACCACCGGTTGTAGTTTCTGGGTTACCAAACATAACACCAATCTTCATACGAATTTGGTTAATGAAGATACACAGTGTATTTGAACGCTTGATGTTTGCAGTTAGCTTACGCAACGCTTGCGACATTAGGCGCGCCTGAAGACCAACGTGAGAATCACCCATGTCACCTTCAATTTCAGCTTTAGGTGTAAGCGCCGCTACCGAGTCAACAATAACAACATCTACCGCACCTGAACGTACAAGCATGTCGCAAATTTCTAGCGCTTGCTCACCAGTATCAGGCTGAGATACCAATAGTTCGTCGATGTTTACGCCTAGTTTTTCAGCATATACCGGGTCTAGTGCGTGTTCAGCATCAACGAAAGCACAGGTTTTACCCTTGCGCTGCGCTTCAGCAATAACTTGAAGTGTTAGCGTGGTTTTACCTGATGATTCTGGCCCGTAGATTTCAACAACACGTCCACATGGCAAACCGCCTATACCTAGAGCGATATCAATGGTAAGAGAGCCAGTAGAAATCGCTTCAATATCCATGGCTTGGTTATCGCCTAAGCGCATGATTGCGCCTTTACCAAATTGCTTTTCAATTTGGCCAACTGCGGCGGTTAAAGCTTTTGATTTGTTATCGTCCACGTATGTATCCTCTAGGATTTGCGGTTAAATTCTGTATTGGTGTTTTCCATATCTTGTATGAAATTACCAAATAATGATCACATTCTATACTGTACAAGCATACAGTTTCAACCAGTGTTTTTAATTTTCACTCAACATTTTAACTAAGTGAGTAATCGCAAAGCTAATAGCGTGTTGACGTACTTCGTCGCGATTGCCGCTAAACACCTGTTTAACTTGCGCTTCGTGTTCTCCACATAAAAAGCCGAACCATACCGTGCCCACTGGTTTTTCTTTGCTACCACCGCCAGGACCGGCAATGCCACTAACCGTTACAACAAGTTGCGCTCCGCTATTACGGCGCACGCCGTCTGCCATTTCAATTACCGTTTGCTTCGACACCGCGCCGTACTCTTTTAGCGTCTGCTCTGTTACGCCCAGTATGCTTTGCTTTGCGTCGTTTGAGTACGTCACCCAGGATTGGTTAAACCAATCAGAACTGCCAGCCACACTGGTAAAAGCAAAAGCGACTCCTCCGCCTGTACACGACTCAGCGCTTGATACAGTCCAACCTTTTTCCCTTAGTGCGTCGCCTAACACCTGAACTTGCGCAGATAATGCGCTATCAAGCGTTAAAGGGGTGGCGTTTGCTGTCGAATCAGTTAAAAATGTTGTGCTCATTTGGATATACCTAATTACACCTGTTGTGCTTTATCAGATCTTCGCTTGATCTTAGTGGGCGTGAGTTTATCATTTATTCCCCTCAACAGGCATTAAACCCAGCAACAAATTCGCAGAGGCATTTTTTGGAATCACATACTCCTATGATGCGCCAATACCTGACTATTAAGGCGCAGCATCCGAATATTTTACTGTTTTATCGCATGGGCGACTTTTATGAGTTGTTTTACGACGATGCCAAAAAAGCTGCTGAATTACTGGATATCTCATTAACAGCCAGAGGAAAATCTGGTGGTGAACCTATTCCTATGGCTGGTGTGCCTTATCATGCGGTAGAAAGCTATCTGTCACGCTTAGTGAAAATGGGCGAGTCAGTAGCCATTTGTGAACAGGTAGGAGACCCAGCCACCAGTAAAGGCCCTGTTGAACGCGCGGTACAACGTATTGTTACGCCTGGTACAGTCACCGACGAAGCGCTGTTAGAAGAACGTCGCGACAATATTCTGGCCGCCGTTTGTGGTCACAGTATGCACTATGGTCTGGCAACCCTAGATGTTACAAGCGGTCGTTTTGTTGTGTTTGAATGCGACAGCGATGAAAGCCTACTTGCTGAAATTCAGCGCATTAACCCGGCAGAACTGCTCTACCCCGAAGGATTTGAAAGCTTAGCATTGGTTGAAAACCGCAAAGGACTTAGACGCCGTCCTGAATGGGAATTCGACATTGATACCGCCACAGAGCAATTAAACGCACAGTTTGAAACCAAAACATTAGATGGCTTTGGAATAAAAGGCGTCACTAAAGGCTTAGGCGCAGCGGGCTGCGTTTTACAATATGTAAAGGATACCCAGCGCACTGCTCTGCCTCACATTCGCCGCATTCAGACCGAACAGCAAGACAGCCGTGTGCAGCTTGATGCTGCCACCCGCAGAAACCTAGAACTTACCCATAATTTGTCGGGCGGACAGGAAAATACGCTGTTCAGCGTGATGGATACCACCACTACGGCCATGGGTAGTCGTATGCTGCAGCGCGTTATTCACTCGCCTTTAACCGACCAGCATGAACTGCACAGCCGTTTAGATGCTGTTGAAACGTTTATTAATGACGACCCTGAAGATATTCGCACCGCGCTCAAACACATTGGTGACATTGAGCGTATTATGGCGCGCTTAGCTCTTCGTTCAGCGCGGCCACGGGACTTTGCTCGCCTAAAAAATGCCTTTAACGCCCTGCCTGACTTACAAGATGCTCTAGCTCGGTTCGACACAGGGCAAATCCGAAGTATTAGCGAAACCATTGGCACTTACCCTGAACTTCAAGCCCTGTTAAATGATGCCATTATCGATAACCCACCAGTGGTAATACGGGATGGCGGCGTGATTGCCGAGGGCTACAACGCCGAACTTGATGAATTGCGTAAGCTATCACAAGGAGCTACCGACTACTTAGACGCTATGGAGCAACGTGAGCGCGAGCGCACCGGCATTTCTACGCTAAAAGTGGGCTATAACAAAGTTCACGGGTTCTTTATTGAAATTAGCCGGGCCAACAGTGCATTAGCGCCTGCTGAATATATTCGAAGACAAACCCTTAAAAACACTGAACGTTATATAACGCCAGAACTTAAAGAGCACGAAGATAAAGTGCTAAGCAGTCAGGGTGCTGCACTTGCTCTTGAAAAGCAGCTTTATGAAGCCTTGTTTGATAACTTTGCTCCACACTTAAATAACTTAATTGAAACCGCCGCAGCCCTTGCCAAGCTTGACGTGCTGTGCTGTTTTGCCGAACGGGCAGTCTCCCTTGATTGGCATCGACCAAATCTAAGCCAAGAATGTGCACTTACCTATGATGCCGGCCGCCACCCTGTGGTTGAAAACGTAATGAAAGACCCCTTCATTGCTAACCCGCTTCAGCTAGACACCGAGCGCCGCATGCTGATTATTACTGGCCCCAACATGGGCGGTAAATCAACCTACATGCGTCAAACCGCGCTCATTGCATTATTGGCCTGTATTGGCAGTTTTGTGCCCGCAGAAAATGCCCATATAGGAAAACTTGACCGTATCTTTACCCGTATTGGTGCATCAGATGACTTAGCCTCAGGCCGCTCTACCTTTATGGTTGAGATGACAGAAACGGCGAACATTCTCAACAATGCCACAGAAAACTCTCTGGTATTAATGGATGAAATAGGCCGTGGCACCAGTACCTATGATGGATTGTCTCTGGCGTGGGCATGCGCGAGTTATTTGGCAAAACAGCTAAATGCTTATACGCTTTTTGCCACGCATTATTTCGAACTTACTGAACTTCCAGAAACGCAAAGTGGCGTAGTGAATGTGCACTTAGACGCGATGGAGTTTGAAGATACCATACGCTTCATGCATACCGTGTCAGAAGGCGCGGCGAGCAAAAGCTTTGGTTTACAAGTTGCCCAACTTGCAGGCGTACCTAAGGCGGTAATAAAAGCGGCGCAACAAAAACTTGCGGTGTTGGAATCATCACACCTTATGACCAGCACGGAAGATGGATCAGAGAAAGCCAATGATGAGTCTTTTGTGGCGAAGAGCTCGGTAAAAGGTGGAAATAAAACAAGCGCATCAGGTAAAGCTCCATCAAATACCAAAGGCCAAGCTGAAATGCTGTTCCCTGATAAGCCGCACCCGGTAGTAGAAGCCCTTGAAAACTTGTCACCCGATGAGCTATCACCGCGCCAAGCGCTAGACCTTATCTACACACTTAAGCGCCTGAGCCAATCTTAAACCAAGCTTAAGCGCGTATAAATTGCGCATCATGTGGGCAAATTGATTGTCTGCCCACATGAATTTGCGTATACTATCGCCCCGTCCAAAGTGTAGCTGGTTTTGTTCTAAACTCAGCCTATATTTACCATACAACCCAAACGTTCTAGGTTTCGCATGACAAATTATATTTTCGTCACCGGTGGTGTAGTTTCATCGCTAGGTAAAGGTATTGCTGCAGCATCGTTGGCCGCAATTCTGGAAGCTCGCGGTCTCACCGTAACCATGTTAAAACTCGACCCTTACATCAATGTCGACCCGGGCACTATGAGCCCTATCCAGCATGGTGAAGTATTTGTTACCGATGACGGCGCTGAGACCGACCTTGATCTTGGTCACTATGAGCGTTTTATTCGCACCCGCATGACTAAGCGCAACAACTTCACTACCGGCCGTGTATACGAAGAAGTGTTAAAGCGCGAGCGTCGCGGTGATTACCTTGGCGCAACTATTCAGGTTATCCCTCATATCACCAATGAAATTAAGCGCCGCGTAATTGAAGGTGCTGAAGGTCATGATGTAGCTATTGTTGAAGTGGGCGGAACCGTAGGTGACATCGAGTCACAACCTTTCTTGGAAGCAATTCGTCAGCTAGGTACCGAAGTAGGCCGTGAACGCGCTATGTTCATGCACTTAACACTAGTACCTTACATGCCAGCATCAGGTGAAGTAAAAACTAAGCCTACGCAGCACTCAGTAAAAGAGCTTCGCTCGATTGGTATTCAGCCAGACATTCTTGTATGCCGTTCAGTAGGTGCATTGCCTGCCAGCGAACGTTCTAAAATCGCGCTGTTCACCAACGTTGCTGACAAAGCCGTTATTTCTTTGAAAGACGTAGACAGCATTTACCGCATCCCTGCTGCACTTAAAGCACAAGGCATGGATCAGCTAGTTGTAGACCGTTTCGGTCTTGAGTGTGAAGAAGCCGATTTATCTGAGTGGGAACAAGTACTTTATGCTGAATCTAACCCTACTGCAGAAGTTAACATTGGCATGGTAGGCAAGTATGTTGAATTACCAGACGCTTATAAGTCTGTTAATGAAGCGCTTAAGCATGCTGGCCTTAAAAACCGTCTGACTGTGAACATCCACCACATTGACTCACAAGACGTGGAAAGCAAAGGTACCCAAATTTTAGAACAACTTGATGCTATCTTAGTACCTGGTGGCTTTGGTGAGCGCGGTATAGAAGGCAAAATTGCTGCTGCGCGTTATGCTCGTGAAAACAAAGTCCCTTATCTTGGCATTTGCTTAGGTATGCAGGTAGCACTTATCGAATTCGCTCGTAATGTTGCGGGTATGGAAAACGCGAACAGCACAGAGTTCGACTCTGAAACCCCTTACCCTGTAGTCGGCCTAATCACTGAGTGGTTAGATGCTGCAGGAACAACTGAAACTCGCACAGAAAACTCAGATCTTGGCGGTACCATGCGTCTAGGTAGTCAGCTATGTCACCTTATTGAAGGTACAAAAGTTCATGAGATGTATGGTAATGCCGAAATTTATGAGCGTCACCGTCACCGTTACGAAGTGAACAACAATCTGCGTGACCAAATCGAAGCCGCTGGATTAAAGGTAAGTGGTTTGTCCACTGACAAGCGACTTGTAGAAGTGGTGGAAATCCCTGATCATCCTTGGTTCATTGCGGGCCAATTCCACCCTGAGTTCACATCAACTCCTCGGGATGGACACCCATTATTCACTGGTTTCGTTGCTGCGGCAGGAAAATACCAGAAAGAAAATCACTAATTTCTAATAAAAGGGGTGCTCTCTCCCGTTGCACCCCATTCAATTGTTGAGGAAAAAACATGGCGAAAATTAGTCGCATTATCGGACGCGAAATCTTAGATTCACGCGGAAACCCTACCGTAGAAGCAGATGTATACTTAGAATCAGGCGTAATGGGCCGTGCTGCAGCACCATCTGGTGCATCTACTGGTAGCCGCGAAGCACTAGAGCTACGCGACGGCGACAAGTCTCGTTACCTAGGTAAAGGTGTAACAAAGGCAGTTGCAGCAGTTAACGATACCATCGCGCCAGCGCTTATCGGTAAAGACGCACTAGCGCAAGCTGATATCGACGGCATCATGATTGACCTTGATGGCACAGAAAACAAAGAAACCCTTGGTGCGAACGCAATTCTTGCAGTTTCTCTTGCTGTAGCTAAAGCGGCTGCGGCGGAAAAAGGCGTAGCGCTTTACGAGCACATTGCAGACTTAAACGGTACATCTGGCCAATACTCTATGCCAGTACCTATGATGAACATCATCAACGGTGGTGAGCACGCTGACAACAACGTAGACATTCAAGAGTTCATGGTACAGCCAGTTGGCGCGAAGAGCTTCAAAGAAGCACTACGTATGGGTGCAGAAATCTTCCACGCTCTTAAGAAAGTACTGTCTGCTAAAGGTCTTAATACAGCAGTTGGTGACGAAGGTGGTTTTGCCCCTAATCTTAGCTCAAACGCTGAAGCGCTTGCAGTAATCGTAGAAGCCGTTGAAAACGCTGGCTATAAAATGAATGAAGACATCACCCTTGCACTAGACTGCGCGGCGTCTGAATTCTATAAAGAAGGCAAATACGTACTATCTGGTGAAGACAAGAGCTTCGATTCAGAAGCGTTTGGCGATTACCTTGCTGACCTTTCTTCACAATACCCAATTGTATCTATTGAAGACGGCCTGGACGAAAGCGACTGGGACGGCTGGGCAAGCCTAACTAAGAAGATTGGCGACAAAGTACAGCTAGTTGGTGACGACTTGTTTGTAACTAACACTAAAATTCTTAAGCGCGGTATTGATAACGGTATTGGTAACTCAATCCTTATCAAGTTCAACCAAATCGGTTCACTAACTGAAACCCTTAACGCTATTAAGATGGCGAAAGATGCGGGCTTTACGGCAGTTATCTCTCACCGTTCTGGTGAAACTGAAGACGCCACTATTGCCGACCTAGCAGTAGGTACAGCGGCGGGCCAAATCAAAACGGGTTCACTATGCCGTTCTGACCGTGTTGCTAAGTACAACCAGTTACTTCGTATTGAAGAAGCACTAGGTGACGCTGCTACTTACAAAGGCCGTAGCGAAATCAAAGGTCAATAATTGACGCCTGAGATTATGATGAAAAGCCGCTTTCTATAGCGGCTTTTTTTGTGTCTATTTTTCGCATTGTTTAATGAAACCGTGTAGCAACAAGCGCTTAATCTTGCTAGGGTTAAATAACTTTAGACAGGTATTTGATAATCCCGATGGCTTCAGGCGACAAACTTTCCCACTCTTTGCCCAACTCCCAAGTTGGCTTTTTCAGTGAAGCTGGTGAACTCGGCGGAAGCCACCCTCAATTAAATGAAATATGTACTGCTCTGTATGAAAGAGAAATCGTCTCTCTAGCTCATAGCGAAATAAAAAACCTATCGCTGCTAAAGCGTCGAATGGGCGGGCTTCCTTATCACGTGAAAGCTATTGCTCGATATATGATTAGTAATGGCATCGCAAACAATCCATCCCCGCTAAAAACAGATACCCATAATGGAAGTTGGTATGCCAAGCAATCTGCAAAGTGCCCCGGCATTAATCATTTAGACGATGTAGAAAAGCGAGAAGCGTGGTATAGAAAAAACGCTAGGTATGGTCTTGTTGTACCTGTTTTAATTTTAAATATGGAAGGCTCTCACATTGAGCTTGATTCCATTGATATGGTAAACCAAGACAATACCCAGCTCCATCTGAACAAAAATGGATGGTTTGCCAATACAGGGGAGTGCATTTCTTCAACTCCACTACGCGATGAAATGGAAGCGGCCACGGCACTTTCAGTTCAAAACAAAATACTGCTGCGGCCTTCAAAGTCGATAATGACCGCTGCGTGCTGTGGCCACGCATGGAGCTTTAAATCCAAGCGTTCACCACGTGCCTTATCCCTTCGCGAAATGCGCTTATCTACTCAAATCAACTGGAAGAACTTTACGCTGCTTAATAGGTAACAAAGCCTCAGTAAGAATAAAAACCCAGCATATTCGCATAAAAAACCACAACCCCCTTTGCACCTCCACAGCCAAATTTAGTACAAACATCCTAAATAATTAAAAGAAAGTATTTATACACGAAAAATATACTCATTATTGTAAACAATGGTTGACCTCTTCATGCCACATGGGTACATTGTCGCTATCAACTTGGTCAGCAAAGAAACAACAAATGCGTATTCGTTTCCTTCTTCTATCTCTACTCCTTATGGCAGCCAGACTGCACGGGTAGATTGCGACCAGCGATTTAATTTCACAAAAACCCGTGCCAAGCACGGGTTTTTTTTTAACTATTCAACTGAGAGAGCGTCATGACAAATCAAGTGAAGATCTTTGATACCACATTGCGAGACGGCGAGCAGGCCTTACCTGCAAGCCTAAGTGCCAAAGAGAAATTGCAGATCGCGCTGGCGCTCGAACGGTTAGGCGTTGACATCATTGAGGCAGGCTTTCCTGTCTCTTCACCCGGCGATTTTCGCTCTGTACAAATGATTGCAAAAGAAGTTAAGAACTCTATCGTTTGTGGCCTATCTCGCGCATTGCCGGGTGACATTGATGCATGCGGACAAGCATTAAGCGTCGCTGAGCAATTCAGAATTCACACCTTCATCGCAACGTCAGAGATTCACGTAGGTGCCAAGCTTCGCAAGTCACAAGATGAAATTGTAGATATGGCCGTAGCCGCGGTGAAACATGCACGTAAGTATACTGACGATGTAGAGTTTTCCTGTGAAGATGCGGGGCGTACCCATATCGATTATCTATGCCGAATGGTTGAAGCCGCTATTAACGCTGGTGCAACGTCGGTAAATATTCCGGACACTGTAGGCTACACAACACCTACAGAGTTTGGCGGTATTATTCAGCAATTGTTTAATCGCGTTCCAAATATCGATAAAGCAACCATTTCAGTACATTGTCACAACGACTTGGGCTTAGCGGTAGCAAATTCATTAGCAGCTGTTGAGCAAGGTGCCAGACAGGTTGAATGTACGATAAACGGTATTGGCGAGCGTGCTGGTAACGCTTCACTTGAAGAAATTGCCATGATCTTACAAACCCGTAAGAACATGTTGGGCTTTGAAACTAACATTAATTCTACCGAAATATCGCGCACATCTAAGCTAGTCAGCCAGCTTTGTAACATGCCAGTTCAATCAAACAAGGCCATTGTTGGCGCGAATGCGTTTAGCCATTCATCTGGTATTCACCAAGACGGTGTCTTAAAAGCGCAAAATACCTATGAAATTATGACTCCAGAAAGTGTGGGTATTAATAAGAACAACCTAAACTTAACGTCACGTTCTGGCCGTCATGTGATTAAGCATCGCTTAACCGAACTTGGCTATAAAACCGAAGACTATGACTTAGAAGCGGTGTATGACGCATTCTTAAAGTTAGCGGATAAAAAAGGCCAAGTATACGATTACGACCTTGAAGCCTTGTTGTTCTTCGATAAGCAAAAGCACGACCAAGCACACTTCCAGTTGCTTTATCTTCAAGCGAATTCAGGGCGTGAAATTATTCCAAGCGCCACCGTTAAAATGAAAGTGGGCACTGAAGAAATTACCCAGTCTAGCATTGGAAACGGCCCGGTAGATGCGGCTTATAAGGCCATCATGTCTATACTAGGTCACGAAGATCTAGAAGTTGTCGACTTTAAACTAGATTCAAAAGGTGAAGGTGCCGACGCTTTGGCGCAAGTGAGCGTTATCGCTACATATAAAGGCCGTCGTTTCCATGGAATCGGCTTGGCTACAGATATTGTGGAAGCCGGCGTTAAAGCCCTTATCTTTGTATTAAACAACACATATTTAGCCGATCAAATTGATCGGCAAAAAAATCAACAAGAACGCGTTGCAGGAGTATAAATGAGCCAGTATTCAATTGCCGTATTAGCCGGAGACGGTATCGGCCCAGAAGTTATGCAGGAAGCCAATAAGGTTTTAGATGCTGTTGAAAAGAAGTTTAACGTCACCCTCAACCGTACTGCATATCCTGTAGGTGGCTACGCCATTGATACTGAAGGCGAAGCGCTACCCTCAAAAACGCTTTTGGGCTGTGAGCAAGCCGATGCGATCTTGTTTGGCAGTATCGGTGGCCCTAAGTGGGACACCTTGCCGTTAGAGCAACGTCCTGAGCGTGCCGCACTACTTACCCTTCGCAGTCATTTTGACCTGTTCAGCAACTTGCGCCCAGCTCGCATTTATCCGGGCCTTGAAAGCCTGTCTCCCCTTCGTGAAGACATTGCTAAATCAGGCGTAGATGTTTTGGTAGTGCGCGAGTTAACCAGCGGTATCTACTTTGGTCAGCCGAAGGGCCGAGAAGGTGAAGGCGAAGAAGAATTCGCGTATGACACTATGCGCTACAGTAAACGTGAAATTCGCCGTATTGCTATTGCAGCGTTTGAAGCAGCACAGAAGCGTCGCAGCAAAGTGACTTCAGTAGACAAAGCTAACGTACTGGTAACCAGTCGTTTATGGCGTGAAATTGCTGAAGAAGTCGCAAAAGACTATCCAAATGTAGAACTTGACCATATCTACATCGACAATGCCACTATGCAAATAATGAAGAACCCAGCGCAGTTCGATGTGATGCTGTGTTCAAACCTTTTTGGCGATATCGTTTCTGATGAATGCGCTATGATGACGGGCTCTATGGGCTTGTTGCCATCGGCAAGCATGAACGAGGAAGGCTTTGGCCTTTATGAGCCAGCAGGCGGTTCGGCCCCAGATATTGCAGGCCAAGGCATTGCTAACCCTATCGCACAAATTTTATCGGCCGCCATGATGCTGCGTTTCAGCATGAACTTGAATGATGCTGCCGACGCAATTGAAAAGGCAGTAGTGGCAACGCTAGAAGCAGGTGTACTTACAGGCGAGTTACTTCCTGCAGATAAACGCAGCCAAGCGGCAAGCACGTCACAAGTGGGCGATGAAATCGTTAAACAATTAATGGCGCAGGAGTAAAACAACCTCATGGCCAAGACCTTATATGACAAAGTGTGGCAAGCCCACATTATTGACCAAATCGGTGAAGACAGCTTAATTTATATCGACCGTCACTTAATTCATGAAGTAACGTCACCTCAGGCATTTGCAGGCCTTAATGAAAAAGGCCGTAAAGTACGACGTCCCGATCGCACCGTTGGTACTATGGATCACAGCATTTCAACCCGTTCATTGGCAATTGATGCCTGTGGTCCAGCCAATGCGCTTCAGCTACAAACCTTGGCAAAAAACTGTGAAGAACACGGCATTCAGCTATTTCCAGTGGGCCACCAAAAGCAAGGTATCGTGCACGTTATGGGCCCTGAATTAGGTTTAATTCAGCCTGGTATGACGGTGGTGTGTGGTGACTCACACACTGCAACCCACGGTGCATTTGGTGCGCTGGCATTTGGTATTGGTACCTCTCAGGTAGAGCATGTATTGGCCACGCAAACGTTGAAACAAAGCCGCGCGAAAAGCATGCTTATCAACGTAAATGGCAAGCTTCCTGTCGGTATTACCGCAAAAGACATTATTCTTGCCATTATCGGCAAAATTGGCCACGCTGGCGCTACTGGCCATGTTATCGAATACGCAGGTGAAGCTATCCGCGGTTTGAGCATGGAAGAGCGCATGACGGTGTGTAACATGAGTATTGAAGCTGGCGCGAAAGCTGGCCTTGTTGCACCAGACGAGAAAACCTTCGCCTACCTTGAAGGCCGCGAATACGCACCTAAGGGTCAAGACTGGGAAGACGCTGTCGCTTATTGGAAAACCCTTTACACCGAAGAAGGCGCAACCTTTGACACTGTGGTTGAACTTGAGGCGGCGGATATCGCTCCTCAGGTTACGTGGGGCACCAACCCAGGTCAGGTTATTGGCGTAAACACGCCTGTACCTGCCCCTGAAGATTTTAGCGACCCGATTGAAAAAGAGAGCGCAGTAAAAGCACTAGAGTATATGGGCTTGAAACCTGGTGAAAAGCTTGCCGATATTGCAGTAAACCACGTATTTATCGGCTCGTGTACCAACGGTCGAATTGAAGATATGCGTGCAGCAGCACAAATCGCCAAGCGCGGTAAAGTTGCCGATTCAGTAACAGCTATTGTTGTTCCGGGGTCTGGTAACGTTAAGCGCCAAGCGGAAGCTGAAGGCTTAGATAAAATTTTTATCGATGCTGGCTTTGAGTGGCGGTTGCCAGGTTGCTCTATGTGCCTTGGTATGAATGACGACAAGCTAGTGGCAGGCGATAGATGTGCCTCTACCAGTAACCGTAACTTTGAAGGCCGTCAAGGCCGTGGTGCGCGCACTCACTTAGTAAGCCCAGCAATGGCTGCCGCTGCTGCAATTACCGGTCGCTTTGCTGACGTTAGAGATTATCAGGAGTAACTTATGTCTGAACAAGGTTTTACACAACACACAGGCATTGCTGCGCCGCTTGATCAGGCCAATGTCGATACCGACCAAATTATTCCAAAACAGTTTCTAACTGGCGTAACACGTGCTGGCTACGGCAAACATTTGTTTCACGACTGGCGTTATTTGGATTTAGAAGAGAAAGAGCCAAACCCAGCGTTCGCGCTGAATAAGCCTGAGCACAAAGGTGCGAGTCTGTTGCTAGCTCGCGAAAACTTTGGTTGTGGATCAAGCCGAGAACACGCGCCGTGGGCACTTGCCGACTTTGGATTTAAAACGGTTATTGCCACCAGCTTTGCTGATATTTTTTACGGCAACTGCATTAATAATCAGCTAGTGCCTGTGGCATTATCAAGCGAGCAAATGGACGCTTTGTTTGCTGCAGTGAAGGCAGACCCAGCAACTAAGATCACCGTTGATCTTCCAGCGCAAACAGTAAGTTTTAACGATACAAGCTTCAGCTTCGATATTGCTGAGCATCACAAAAACAACCTGATTAAAGGCTTAGATGCTATCGGTCAAACGCTTGAACTCACAAGTGCTATAGAAGCCTTCGAAGATAAACAGCCCGCGTGGTTGTAAAAGTGTGGGGCTTTAGCGCTTAACAACGCCCTAGCATGACACATGGGTGCTGTCGCGAGATGGCACCCTGTTTATTTCTCTCATCTATGCCTCTACCTTAACTTCGCATCAAGACGCCTAATACCAATCCGCAATAAAAATATCAGTTCACCTGATTTGAGCCATAAGCAACTTCTCGGCACATTTACACGTCACGCGTTTTCTCACGAATTCGGTAATCCTACATTCGCCGACTCTAGCTATACTAAAGACTAATAAACTCCTCACTTTTTTCACTGGAATATCGTACTATTCGTTTCTATTGTAATTGAAGGCTATGGCAACGTTGTGCCTCACAGGAGAGATAATGCTAGAACAGGTACCCATTGATGATTTGCAGCCAGGAATGTACGTCAATCAAGTACTTGAACAAACAGGTTCACTTAAAATGCGCTCTAAAGGCATTGTGAAAACCCAAGCCATTATTGATAGTCTAAAATCAAAAGGTATTTTAAGCGTCGAAGTAGATCTTGCGAAATCTAAGCTGCCCGAGCCAGTTGTGCCACCCGAGCCAGCTCAAGAAAAAGAGCCTGAAGTGACTAAACCGGTTGTTAAGCTAGTGGGTCGTGATTCAATTAACGAAGCCAACGAGCTTTACAGCAGCGCAATTGCCATTCAAAGCAGCTTTTTAAAGTCACTTAAAAATGGGGCGGTAAAAGATTTGTCTCCCATGGAGTCGCTGTCGCAAAGCCTGATCGAAAGTGTATTTGATAATAAAGATGCGCTGAGCTGCCTGACTATGATCAAGGATACCGACCATTACCTTCTTGAGCACAGTATTAATTGCAGTGTACTAAGCGGCATTTTCTGTGAGTTTCTTGGCTATGACAGAGATACCACAGAGCAAGTGAGTTTAGGCGCCCTATTGATGGATATCGGCATGTCTTCCCTGCCAGATGAAATTCGCAATAACACAGGCGAATTTTCCAGTGATGATTGGGAAGTGATGAAAACTCACGTTGAAATTGGTGCTGACCTAGTTGAACAGTGTGGCGATATTTCTGACCTATCGCTACGCATCATTGAAGAGCACCACGAGCGCGTCGATGGAAGCGGCTACCCGAGAGGATTGGTTGGTGACGAAATCTCAGAGTTCGCGCGTATTGCTGCCATTGTGGATGCATACGATGCCATGACATCTAATCGTACGCACAAAAACAGTATCACGCCTACTCAGGCGCTAAAGCGACTAACTGCGACAGAGAACTTAGACCAAGAATTGGTAAAACAATTTATCCAGTGTATTGGCGTGCACCCTGTTGGCTCCTTGGTGAGGTTAAAGAGCGGTAAATTAGGTATTGTTAGCAAAATCAACCCTAAAGACCCCGTAAGCCCTCACGTTATGACCTTTTACAGCGTGACGTCGCAGCATTTCAATGAAGTGAAACGCGTTGATTTAAGTCAGTACGACGATGAGATTGTGTCAGGCGTTCGCCCCGAAGAGTTTAGTTTGAACTTACCAAAATTCTTTAAAGACGTTTTCATCAATCAGATGCCGCTGTAGAACACACAGTTTAACCAGCGAAAGGCCCTTTTTTCAAAGGGCCTTTTTTGTATTTCTTGTTAGTGTTTTTTGGAACCAACAGATAGTAATTACCAATCGGTTAATGCTGCCATAGTAAAAATCTCATCTTCGAAAGCAAGCACCACACGTTGCGCTTCAATATTGACGATTTGCACTCTATCAGCAATCCAGTCGCCCTCACCTATTTGACGGCCATTGACTCTCACCCACCTATCGGCAGGACGAGACGCATACATATGCGCGCTAAAGTTCATGGTTGGAAGTCGTGTTAACAAGCGAACGGGTAACTGATCTACACGGGGTAGTTCGTCTTTAACCGTCACCCTTGTTTGCTCTTCAGCGGGTTTATTATCTTGTGCCTTTGAGTCTAGCGCTTCAACGGCAGCATTAAAACGGGCCATGAGTTCTGGTGACACGGATACGTCAGATTGAGACGTAGCTTCATTTAATACTCTCCCTTCATAATTCCCTGAAGTCTCAGTTTGTCTTGTATCCATTGAAGAGCTACGCTCATATCCACTACTTGGCTCGGCGCCAGAACGTTGGGACACGTCGTTATTGTAGCGATTCTGAGTACCTGTTGTGTTTGGGTTTGTATTTGGAACTGCACCTAAATCAGTATTTTGCGTTGCAGCTAAGTTGCCAACAGACTGGTTATTTACCATAGCGTTCGCTTGCGTGCCTTGCTGAGCTGCACCGCCGTTACTCATGTTTGCATTTACCGCCGTGTTAGCAGTTTCATTTGAACCTGCGCTTTGCCCACTTTCCTGAGTGTTGGAAGATACCTGTTCACTTTTGTTGCTTGAAGTGCCTGGTGCTTCATTACTACTTTGCGTGGCCGTAAGCGCTGAAGCGTCTCCGCTTGCTTCAACCTGTGAAACTGAGCTTTCAGAGTCTGCCACCGGTACAGAAGCGGGTGCAGTTAGCATTGGCCACCAGCGTGTTGCCGTAGCGGCGGAAAAGCCAATGCATAAACCACCAAGAATAACGACGGCAAAAAGCGCAACTTGCTTGGTGTAAAGCTTCCATGCTGACGGAAGCCCTTCCACTGTGGGTAAGAACAAGCTTCGATTAAACTGCTCGTTGAGGGATTTATCAAATTTGGCGGTAGTGTCGTGCTCGCCCCGAAGCAAAGCTTGGGTCTGTGTTCTATGATGAACTGCCGGCGCTATTTCCACGGTTTGCTCAGGGTCTATTTCGACCTCTTGCACGCCCATTTCAGACAAGCCCTGCACCATAGCATCGCTTGTCACTAAACCCGACTTTCTAATTTTAACTGGCCCATTTTGCTTGGTAATTTGAACAATCACCATACCGGGCACTAAATTTTCAATGGCGACGATATTAGACATACAAACTCCCTAACCCGTAGCCGAATATGATGGCCAAAACAAACGCCGATGCGAGATACCATTTACGCTGGCTTTGCACGCGCTGACTGACAACATCTTCACCTAGAATTTGCTCTGCCGCGGCCAAGAATATAGGCTTTTGCACAACCGCATGCTGCTTAGTAAAAGATAAGGTTAACGCTCGGTCGCACAGCAAATTAATTACCCTTGGAATCCCACCAGTAATTTGATGCACCGCGCGCAATGTAGACTTACTGAAAATACTGATATCACCTTCAGCCACACTTAAGCGGTGTGCTATGTAAGCACTAACTTCAGGCGCAGTTAAGGGTAGCAGATGATAACGAGCGGTAATGCGTTGAGCCAGCTGACGTAATTCGTTACGCTTTAACAACTGCTGTAATTCAGGCTGACCTATCAATACAACCTTTAACAGTTTTTCACGATTCGTTTCTAGGTTGGTCAATAAACGAAGTTGTTCTAGTACTTCGGGCAACAGATGCTGCGCTTCATCAACCATTAGTACCGTATTCATGCCTGACTGATGATTCTCTGCTAACTTAGACAAAATCAAATCGGTGAAATACTTAAGGCTTGCTTTTTCAGGTGTATAAGCCAAGCCTAGCTCATCACAAACCGTTGCTAATAGCTCAAGGGCGGATAAGGTAGGATTCAAAATCATGGCTACCTGCGTATTATCGGGTAGCTGCTGCAACAGTTTTCTCGATACCGTTGTTTTTCCCGTGCCCACTTCTCCGGTGAGCATTACAAAACCACCGCTTTCTCTGAGGCCAAAGGTCAAATGGGCCAAAGCCTCTTTGTGCCTTGGACTCATATACAAATAATCGGGGTTAGGCGCAATCGAAAAAGGATTGTCATTTAACCCGAAGTAGTTCAAATACATGGTTGCTGAAGCGCCTATCTGTTTTAATTTTTGACGACGATTAAACTACCAGACGCAACCTTGAAGTGAAAGCGCATAACGATGTGGCTACGAATTTTATTTGTAACATTGCTATACTGCGCCTCTGTTACCTAGGGAAGGTTGATTTTCGTTACACGTCAAAAGTCGATGTATTCCCAATCTAAAAAAGTATTACTGACTAAAAAATCGTTGGAAGAGCATGCAAGTATATCTCGTTGGTGGCGCAGTGCGTGACGCACTGTTAAACAGAAAAGTTGTTGAACGCGACTATGTCGTGGTGGGCGCCACGCCAGAAGAAATGCTCAGCCAGGGTTTTACCCAAGTAGGCAAAGACTTCCCTGTTTTTTTACACCCTAAAACACAGGAAGAATACGCACTTGCACGTACAGAACGTAAGTCAGGAAAAGGTTACACCGGTTTTGTGTGCGATGCGTCAAGCTCAGTCACGTTAGAAGAAGATTTGTTACGCAGGGACCTTACCGTTAACGCAATAGCGCAAGACAACCTTGGAAACCTTATCGACCCCTATGGTGGTAAAAAAGATTTAGAAAACCGCCTACTTCGCCACGTATCTGAAGCCTTTAGTGAAGACCCTTTACGCGTATTTCGCGTTGCTCGGTTTGCCACCCGCTATGCTTATTTGGGGTTTACTATCGCCACTGAAACCATGGCTCTTATGCAGTCTATGGCGCAAAGCGGCGAGCTAAGCACGCTAAGTGCAGAGCGGGTATGGCAAGAAACAAAGCGCAGTCTTTTAGAGAAAACACCGCATGTTTTTTTCACTGTATTATACCAAGCCCATGGCCTCAATGACTGGTTTACTGAGCTTGAAAGAAACGTAGATACTGCTCTGGAAACGTTAAAAACGGCGGTAGCACTAGAAAAGGCTGAAAACGAAAGCGTTGTTAAATACACGGGTTCAGAACCCCCATTACCTGAAAGTAGCGATTCAGAAACCGCTAGGCTGATAACAAGGTTTACTGCCCTGCTCACTCACCTTAATGAGGAAGAAGCGAAACAGTTATGCAGTCGGCTCAAAGTGCAAAACCAAGTTAGTGAAATCGTCAGCCTTGCCTGCAAATTCAAAGGCTTTCTTTTGAACGCGCAGAACTCGCCCGCCGATTTACTTGCCCTGTTCAATGGCTGTGATGCGTGGCGAAGAGAGGAACGTTTCACATTATTACTTAGCGCTTTTGCGCCTTATGCTCATAACAAGGGCGTAGATTGGCAACATCAACAAAAACGCATTGAAAATGCGTTAGCCGCCGCCAACCAAGTGAACGTGCAAGATATCATTGCCACGGGCGTTAAAGGCCCTGAAATAAAAGACGCGCTTAACCGGGCAAAGCTATCCGCTATTGCCTGTATTAATACATAATTGTGCTAAAGCAATGATCGAAAGAAAAACGAACGGACGCTTTCTCTCACCTTTAGCGTCACCACTTTTTTATTTACTTTGCACCGTTCTCCTTGCGCTTTCTGGTTGCACTGAAGAGACGCGCGTATTACCTGTTCACGAGTTTCGCTTTACCCAAGAGCCAGTGAGGAATGCTGCGCTTTCAGACGATGCCCGTCTTGCGGCATTCATTTTTGACGATTCCTCTGTTTCTGTTTGGGATGTTGATGAAAAACGAGAGCGCTACAAATGGCACAGTGACGTGCTTGATGAAGAGTCACTGCACCTAATTACGTTTTCCAAAGACAAGGCATGGTTAGCGCTCACAGGCTGTTGGAGCACTACACTGATTAACTTGCAATCAGGTGATGTGGTAGGTAGTTGGCATTTTAGTGGTAAAGATCCCGGCGCCACAGCGTCATCAACTTCCCTATCCCACCATGGTGACAGCGCACTAGTTGGTATGACCGACGGTACCGTATTGCTACTAAATTTTGATAACGGCACTGCATTGCAATACCAGCACAATACAATGAAAGTGCTTCATGTCGGCTATTTTTCTGATGACTATGCGTTTTCTGGAGGGATAGATAAGCGCTGGTTTCTATGGGATTTAGACAAAAACGATGTGTTGCTGGAAAGGCAATATCGCAGTCGAGTTACCGCTTCAGTGCTAGACAATAGAGCTCAGCGAGCTTTTATATCCGATGCGCTGAACAGCCAAGAAATTATTGATCTCGCCACCCATGAAGTGATGTCTGAACTACAATTTATGGAACGTTTCCGCTTTTTCCGAAAAGGGTTATTTTTAGAAAACGGTGACTACCTAATGACAACATCACCCAAATCAGTGGTAACGCTATGGCATGCTAACTCTGGCGAAGAGATAGCCTCATGGGAAATTAAACGCTACTCAAGCGAAGCCACCACTCACGCTATTACACTTAACAAGGATGGTGATGTTGTTACCCTCTCCTCTGATGGCGTGCTTCAAAGCTGGGATTACCGCGCACTGGTTACATCACTGTGATATACCTTATGCTTATACCGTCCCTCACAGCCTTTGCCCCACCTTCTTGCTAACAAGTTTTCGTTTACACAACTTAAGCATGTCGCTATTATTCAACTTAGATTACAAATGTAATCCTTAACTATATTTGTGCGTTCTTGTGCAACAGTTGCTCGCTAGTTATTCGTTGCTTGTTCGCAGCTTGTTAAATAACAACTTCAAAGCGCGCTTCGCTTTAAACAAACAATTCGCCCTTTTAAATGAAAAAATCTGGCATCGGCTTGGAGATTCTTAAGTGAACAAAACAATAATAACGTACCTTATAACTTTAGCTTTTCCCCTTATAGTTAGTGGATGTGCAAGCCCCCCAACCGTCTACCTTTATGGCAAATATCTTGAGCCGTCCAAAGTTCAAGCCTTATCTGAACAGTTAACGGACCAAGGCTTGAATGTTGAAGTAAACGACTTTGATTTTCCTACATCCGTGTCTACAAATACGTTGCTCTATTCATTGCTGCTACAATCACCAGAAGCAATCGACAATACCACTAGCATCGCAGAGCATGCGGGTTACTCTATAAACCGTGTCCAATCGCTCATTCAAGGCAATCATTGGTATACTAAAAACTCTTTGGCGCTGTTCGTGTTTCCTGACGGCAATCGCCCCCACGGAACCCTCCTTGCCCAAGATCTTATCCATAACTATATCGCCAATGGATGTGGTAACGGCGAGCGCCTCACGCTGTATAAAGACGGTACGTATACCCTCACACTTCAAACGCCCACATCTTCAGAAGACGTAAAGGGTAAATGGAAGTATCGCCAGTTTCCTTACCTAGAGCTTCAAGAACCCAATTCACCGTACGCCAACTACTACTTCGAAATTTCACGGGTTGAAAGTGAGGATAAAGTGAGTAAGCTCGATTTGACGCACTTGCACTTACTTAACGCCAACAGTACCAACCCGTTAGCATCAGAATGTGTATTTACCTACGGTGTGCGAATTTAACGCCAGTTTTTCTCAATGTTTTGGTATAGCAATGCTACAATACGCCCCATTCATTTAGAGCGTTTTTTATACTATGACTTTCGAAGAACTCGAATTAGACGAAGCACTGTGTCACGCAGCTGCCGATATGGGGTTTGAAACCCCAACTAGCATTCAAGAACTGGTTATCCCGCATGCGTTGGATGGACGAGATATCTTGGCCTCTGCTCCTACAGGTACTGGTAAAACAGCCGCTTTCTTATTGCCTGCATGCCAGTTTTTACTTGATTATCCGCGCAGACAGCCTGGTGCTACACGTATTTTGATCCTAACGCCTACCCGCGAGTTAGCGCTACAGGTTTATGAACAAGCCCTGGCCATAACAAAGCATACACAAATTGTGTGCGGGGTAATAACCGGTGGTATTAACTACGGTACCGATAAAGAAACCTTAAGCAAGAATCTCGATATTCTTGTGGCCACGCCAGGTCGTTTGCTTGAGCATATCGAAAAAGAAGCCGCAGATTGCCGTGATATCGAGTGTTTGATCCTTGATGAAGCTGACCGCATGTTGGATATGGGTTTCTCAACGGTAGTTAACCAAATTGCTGCCGAAGCGCGCTGGCGCAAGCAAAACCTATTGTTCTCAGCCACGCTTGAAGGCAAAGGCGTTAAGACTTTCGCTCATGACATTCTTAACAATCCTGAAGTGATTGAAGCGAACCCATCGCGCAAAGAGAAAAACAAAATTCATCAGTGGTATCACCTTGCTGACGACATGAATCACAAGCAAGCATTGCTGGTGAATATTTTGAAGCAAGAAACAACGACGTCAGCGGTTGTGTTTGTGAAAACCCGCGAACGCCTGCAAATGCTTAAGGACTTCTTAGCCTCGAAAGATATTCCAGTGTGCTGGCTACAGGGTGAAATGCCACAAGACAAACGTATTGCAGCGCTAGCCCGTTTCAAAAGTGGTGAAGTACCTATCTTGCTGGCAACGGATGTTGCTGCCCGCGGTATTGATGTGCCTAACGTGAGCCATGTTATTAACTTCGACATGCCGCGCAAAGCCGACGTTTATGTTCACCGCATTGGCAGAACCGGCCGCGCTGGCGCCAAAGGTACTGCAATATCTTTGGTTGAGGCCCACGATTTTGACATGGTAGCCAAAACCGCACGTTACATGGGCGAACCACTTAAAGCTCGCGTTATTGACGAGCTACGCCCTAAAAACAAAACGCCTAAGATTGGCCCCAAAAAGAAAAAAGTAAAGGCCAAAGACAAAGCCAAGGCAAAAGCTAAGCCTAAAAAGAAAAAGTAAAACTCGAGCACTTAGAGGGTGAGCGATGCGATGGCCGAAGGTTGGGAGTGGCTTTCGCAAACACGCGGTAAACACATCCATGTGCGCTCCGCTGCCGCATCCCTGCGGCAGAGGGTTTGCTCAAACCACTCCCAACCTTCGTCCTGAATAACCTAAAGTAACCCGATGAATGTGCTCGAGCTTATTTCAGGAGCAAAGAAAAAACGAGGAGTCTGGCACAATGAAATTCCCAGAAAAAATTGTTTTAGCCACAGGTAATCAAGGCAAGGTGCGAGAGTTTGCATCCTTATTTGCAGATTACGGCGTAGACGTTGTGGCGCAAAAAGAATTAGGTGTATCTGATGTGCCTGAAACAGGCACAACATTCGTTGAAAATGCCATTATTAAAGCGCGTCATGCGGCACAAGTAACAGGCCTTCCTGCTATTGCTGACGACTCAGGCTTAGTAGTCGACGCCCTTGGCGGTGCACCCGGTATCTATTCAGCCCGCTATGCTGGCGCTGATGCAACTGATGACACCAATATTGACAAGCTATTAGCTGCCCTAGATGGCGAAACCCAGCGTAAAGCGCATTTCTTCTGTACATTAGTGTTTATGCGCCATGCTGACGACCCTGTGCCATTAGTTAGTCAAGGCAAGTGGCAAGGTGAAATTTTAACTGCTCGCTCTGGTAACGACGGTTTTGGTTACGACCCGGTATTTCACGTGCCAACTCATGGCTGCACAGCTGCAGAATTGGAGAAAGCCGAAAAGAACCGTATTAGCCATCGCGGCAACGCCTTAGCGATTTTGCTTGATAATATGAGAGCGACTTTTGCGTAATCCACCGCTTAGCCTTTATATCCACATTCCTTGGTGTGTTCAAAAGTGTCCGTACTGTGACTTTAACTCTCACGGGCTTAAATCTGATTTACCCGAGAAAGAATATGTGGCGCACCTGCTGGACGATTTAGCCATTGATGCCAAACGCATTGGCGACCGCCCTGTCGAGACAATCTTTATAGGCGGTGGCACGCCCAGTTTGTTTTCAAGCGAGGCCATGGCTGACATCTTAAACGGCGTCAAACAGCGGGTTAACTTAAGCGACACTGCTGAAATAACCATGGAAGCCAACCCAGGCACCGTCGAGGCAGGTAAGTTTGCGGGCTTTTATCAGGCAGGCGTAAACCGAATATCGGTGGGCATTCAAAGCTTTCAGCCGAAGCATTTAAAAGTGCTAGGCCGTATTCACAATGAAAGCCAAGCTGAAAATGCGGTAAAACAAGCACACAGCGCGGGACTACCCACGTTTAATTTAGATCTCATGCATGGTCTACCTGAACAAAGCGTAGAGAATGCTATGGCAGATTTGAAGCAAGGCATTGAGCTCGATCCTTACCACTTGTCGTGGTACCAGCTTACCATCGAGCCAAACACGCCTTTCTATTCAAAACCACCAGAGCTACCTGACGACGACATTCTGTGGGAAATACAGGAAAAAGGCCACAGCCTCTTAGAGCGTGCAGGCTATCACCAGTACGAAATTTCAGGCTACGCCAAAGCCGGGCACCAATGCCGCCATAACCTGAATTACTGGCGTTTTGGCGATTACTTAGGTATTGGATGCGGTGCGCACGGGAAGATTACCGATGCCGCTAACGGCACAATTCATCGTACCGTTAAAGTGAAGCATCCAAGAGGCTATATGGAAATGAGCCGCCCGTATTTAGATACGCAAACGCTGGTTAGTGCAGACGACCTACCGTTTGAGTTTTTTATGAATAGGTTTCGTTTAGTTGAGCCTTGCCCGATGAGTGATTTTAGTGACTTCACAGGTACTGAGTTAATGGATGACGTTAAACGCGCACTGTCTGATGCTCATCACCAAGGGCTGCTTTCTATTTCAGATAGTCACTGGCAGGTAACTGCTAAAGGACGTAGATATCTCAACTCTCTGCTGTCGTGCTTCGTATAATCTTGCCCATTTGAGCCAACCAAAAAGCTAGATCAAAAAAGCCTGCTCACGCAGGCTTTTCAGTCTTTAACCAGAATTAGTACACGTAATACTTATTTCAACTAGTTTTCACTCTTATCATGTCGCGTAATGATATTGTAAGGCTTGAATGCAGGCACACTTGCTCGAAGGTTTTCTTCCGCTACGTCTAAGCGTTTGAGCTTTTCACAAAACCACTCTGCCTTTTTACGCAATGTCGTAGCTTTATCACCCACATCAAGATGCTCGCCCACGTTATTAAGCTGACGAGTAATTTCCGCTACTTTCTCTTGATTTACTTCGCCACTTCCGGTGTTAATGCCGCTGATTGCCGATAATATACCGCCTACTGAGGTAGAAATTGCTTCCTCAAGCTGCGCTTCAATTTCACTATCCACGAATTCATCAACGCTTTCCAGTGATCCTGGGCCAATAAAATAATGATTACTGGCATGCCTGAATTTATCTTTCACACGGTTTTGAACTCGCTTCATAGCAGCATTCAAACGCTCGTAGCTGTCGTGATCACTGCCTACTAGGCCTAGGTAAACATGCTCAATGGTATCAATAGCTAAATCTACACCTTCAGTGGCCAAAATAATCATTTTTGGTACTACATAGTGTAACCCTGAAGAATACTCTTCTAGCCACTGCCGTTCTTGCTCATTCAAGGTTTGCCAACGTCCACCTACAAATAGCTGGTTTTGGTCATTAATCTGAACTACGGTGCGGGTTTTATCCATTACGCGAAGCTGTTCGTTATTAACGGCAATACCGTAAGCAAAATCGATATTACAGGTATATTCAGCCTGCGCCGATGTGCTAAGTCCAGCGAATAAACAAATTGTAAAAAGGGCAGCCTTAAGGCTCGATATCATTTTCATACCAACATTGTGGCTAGCTTACTGGGAAATAAAAAGCCATCATGAGTCTAACGTGCTAAAAATCAGGTTGAACATGTCGATATTATCAATCTACTCAAAACGCAGCTTGATAGTAGGGCTTGTTGACTTTTGTTATTCACCAAAGGTCAACAGGCTCTAAGCAAGAGTGTCGATTCTCTTTAAAATTGACGTTCAAACCAAAAAACAAAGCACGCATTATAGAGCGTGCTTTGTTGATAAAAAGTCTAAGGGTCAGATACTAGACGAAAGACTAATACGAAGCGGTGTAGATCTTTATCTACACCTATTCGTTGGTGTAGGTGCGCACCAGTCGTACGTAAATGAAACGGTCTTTCTCTTTAATCGAATGGCTCGCATTAAAGAATGCAACAACCCAGGCTCTGTCTGGATCATCTGCCGAAGGGGTAGAAGTCCAAAAATCATCCGGAGGCGTAGCTGGGAAAAGGGAGCTATTAATCGCCGGGCGTACGCAGTCGCGTTCCGTTAAGGTGGCCAACTCTTTAACGTTGGGCAAGCGCCATCCTAGCAGGTCTTCGTTACTCGCCTGCTGCGCAAGTTGTAGCGCCTGCTGCCACGTATACTTCACCGCTTCACCACTGCATGTTGAGCCGTCCCAAGTTTGCCCTTCGGAACATCGTCTCCATACTAAATCTGTGGTGGTATCCAACAAAGTGCTGGTAGTCACTGCTTCAAAATTATCGTTGGGCGTGGTTTCTAGTCCATCAGACAAGCACTCTTGAGCGAAAGTTGAAAGCGATGCACTAGCAAGCAACGTCGAGGCCGCAACCATTTTGAGTGTAGTTAGCACTGCGCTTTTCAGTACGCGTTGAGCGGATTTATTAACTTTATTGCTCATGACTATCTCCCTGCTCTTACAAGACGAACACGCGCCGCTGATGACTTATTAAGAAAGTTATCGACACCTGAATCGAAATCCAATGCCCATGCATTTTGTGCATCATCACTGTTTACCCCATCCGCACTTGGCACTGAGGTCCAATACCATAGGGGCTCGGTAGAGACTGCGCCAGTGTTAGGGAAGTAATCTTCATCAATGGCCACGTCGTCGGCAATGCCTAAATGCATTAACGAAAAGAGTTCATGGTGAGTAGGTAGCCGCCAGTCGTAAAAACCACACAGCCCTTGTGCGTTAACCGCCTGTACATATGCAGAGGTATTACAGCTGGTTAATAAGCACGTTGCATTCGCGCCTGTCTGGTCGCCCTCAAAACCGCCATTTACCTCTTCGCTGTACCAAGAATAGGTGTAGTCTTTATCTTGAAATGCCCCATCGTCAGTTTTAACTTCCCACACCAATCCGGTGACATTGTCACGAACGCACGACCACGTATCTGCGCTGGCGTCTTGTTCGTCGCCATTGGCATTTAAACGGGTAAAGTCGAAGCCGGCTTTACCACGCCCAGCTTTTTCAATTAAGCCATTCTGTTCAATAATATCAGCTCCGCGTTGTCCGTCTTGGCCAGGAAAATCATTTTGCTGCGCCTCTGTTAACGCATTATTGGTGGCTTGCTGCAAAAATCCCGTGTCGTTCAATAGCGGCGTCGGCATGGGGCGTATTCTAACGTTAATGGTGTCTTCAACACTGTTGTTGTTAGCGTCTGTTACAGTAAGTGTATAGGCCACCACAGTCGCGGTGGATACGGAAGGGGCAATAGCAAACGTAGATAGTGCATCGTTGTCATCTACCGGGCGAGCTGCCACTCCCGTGTTTGCCCCATTGTTAGATGTAAAGTTGTTACTGCGCTCCCAAGAATAAGTAAGCGGTAGAGCACTGGGAATACTGGTGCTTGCTTCACCATCCAAAATAACCACCTCACCACTGAAAACGCCTTGCGAGAAGCCTGCATCAACCACAGGCAGTGTCTCGGTTTCAGACTGCACTGAGATTGTCACTGTGTCTACGTCGGTTGCACCTTCGCTATCAGTTACTTCAAGTTGAAAAGTAAGTTCCTGAGACTCGTTAGCGATAGGCGTAGTAATTGTTAAGGTAGAAAGGTTCGTTTCCACCCCCGTAATAACGTTAGTGCCGCTGGTTTGAGACCAAACATAATCGGCAATTTCGCCATCGGACGTAGATGAGTCAGTATCGCTGCTTCCCGTGCCATCAAAAATAATTTCAACGCCGCCTGGAAAAGTGTTCGCAGGCAGACCTTCCCACGCAGGCACATCAATACTTGCTTCCGGTGCTATGTTTACCGGCGCAACAGTAATTACCGTGAAGTCACTAGCCGTATTACCGCTTTGATCGTTTACCGAGACGGTAAGCGTGTATTCAGTGGCGCTATTAACTAACGGCGCGACGAAGCTCGCTGCAGAAGCGCTGGTGTCTTCATGTGTAATGGTCAGCGATGGAGACGCGCTCCAGTTGTACGTATACGTGCCATCACCACCACTCACTTGTGCACTTAGTGAATAGGTCACGCCTTCCGTTACGGTAGCGTTAGCGCCTGCATTAACAACTAAGTTGCCATTGCCAGATCCCCCACCACTAGAGTCACCATCTCCGCCTCCGCCACCACCGCAGGCTGCTAGAATGAAAGCACCACCAATAACTGCAAGCCCGCGTATTACGGTGCGAGGAAGGTAGCTTGAAAATGAAGACGAACTTGATTGCATACGTACTCCCATCGCACTCTGTGCTGCTGTTCTATGCTCAGTGCGAGTAAAAACTTGATGTAGATAGAACCGCAAGATAAACAATATACTCTCACGGGTTACACGTAGCGGTTATAAGAAGGTTTTCTTTGCTCTATCTGATTGTGAGCTTGCTTCTTGCGCTTCAGACACTGTTACTTGTAGCGCTTCTAGCTGCTTTTTACCTACCGCTACATCAGTCATGTCGTAAATCATCATACTGATAAAATCCACCTTACCCGTCGCAGAAGTAAGAGGAGAAAGTGTGATGTTTTGGTACATGAATGACTCACTACCTGTAATCGGCCGGTAGTTTGGAAACTTGAACAAATAAGGGCGTTGTTCCCATGTCATAAAGGCACGGGTTTTTAGGTCGAAAACGGGCTTAGCTTTCTTAATAAACCAGTCTTGTTTGATTGCGGGAAATAACGAAAATAACGTTTTGTCTCTTACTTCACTCGGCAAAAGCCCACTGTGACTTTCCATAAAACCGTTCCACACTTGCACGGTGAAGTTGCGGTCTAGTACAACAATGCCAACGTCTACCGTTTGTAGCATGTCCATCATCCAGTGAAATTCTTGTAACTCATCTAAATGCTGGCTCATTAGAAATCCTCCAACAAATGGGCGAGTTTAGAATTCATCATTTTCATAGACTCTTCCGTGAACAACAAAATCAAATCACACTGAACATTGTAGCCTTCCAAGCCATAGCTAAGCTCAATCGCCAACGTTCGCTTCCACTTTATTTGGTTCATGCTGATAATTTCAGTGATGGCACGATGTTGACCAAGTACAATGGGATGACCTTGGCTGAAGTTAATGTCCATTTGATGGGCCAGCCCTGTTAAACAGGTTCCAATCAAAATACTCGCAGCATCCATAAGCAGCTCTAACTGAAGCTGATCGTCAACTTCGCCTTCTACATTGAGTATTTTAGCCACGTCGTCAAAGCTTGAGTCGCTCAAAATACACAATGCCTCACCACTAACACCTGGCCCTAAGAAGCCTTGGCATACCGCAGTAACTTGCTCATGGCTCTCAATATCAGAAAGCATCATGTGAAGTTCAGACACTTCAATTAAATTAACGTTGGGAATAGGCAGTTCAACAAACACGTTCATGGTGCGGGCTAAATGATCCCCCGCTTGCCCCATGGCTATGTTAGTGATTTCTTGGTAACAATCGCGGATTTCAGGGTCTAGCGGTGAAACTTCTTCCGGCTCTTCCTCTTCAACATGAAGAATGTTGAATTTATCTAGTACCTCGGCCAGCTTCTTAGGATCCACCGGCTTTCGAATAAAGTCCAAAGCGCCAAGCGATGTCACTCTTTCATGAGCTTCAGGCTGAATATCACCAGACACAACAATAACTTTGGTTTTAAGACCTTGTTTCTGAATTGCTTCTAATGTGCCGTACCCATCTAAAACGGGCATATTAAGGTCGAGCAATAGAAGATCGCCCTTTCCTTCAGCGAGAGCCGATAGAGCATCTTGACCATTCTTCGCAAAATGTACGGCCACTTCCCAATCTTGAGGAAGGCATTTAGCCACTTGCTTGCGCGCAACTAACGAGTCGTCACATACGAGTACAGAAAACATTAAGTTCTTTTACCACCTAGCTTTTGAAACCAGCTACCGCCGGTATTTTCTAGCAATTTCAATTGTATCGGCACAACTACTGTGAACTGAAGTAACGATTTGAGTTAACTTACACTTCGCAGTAACCCGGTTACTTTTTGTTTGAATAGATACCGAGCATATAGTGATACGAAACACCTCACTAAGAAATAGCACTTTTGGGGAATATTGCCAGCACGTTTTTACTCACAAACATCACGGCGCGTTGATTCTTTGCTACGCGTTTTTCCAGCAGCTTGTGCACCTTTTAGTCAAGGCGGGTGATTGCAGGTCTGGTCAGGCTAAATCACTACCAATAGATAGAACGCTAAGTTACGAGAAAAGCTATCAAACAAAGAAACCAAAAATGACAGGTAGTGCCAACGCAGTAAATATACCATTTACACAAAGGCCTAGAGTCGCCATCGCCGCCACGTCTTCCCCCATTTGAATAGCTTTGGCTGTACCAATTGCGTGGGCCACCGTGCCCATAGCAATACCTTGCGCCTGTCGATTTTGTACATTGAGGATCGCAAACACACCAGTAGCCACAATGGCTCCAACTACACCCGTCACAATGACAAAAACGGCAGCCAATGCGGGAATGCCGCCAACCTGCGCACTCGACTCCATAGCAAGGGGCGTGGTGATTGATTTAGCTAACATGGTAATTTGTATTGCACGCGGTGCATCTAGTGCAAACAAAGTAAGCCACGCGGTGAAAGGCGCGAGTATGCCACCAAAAGCAATACTCGCCATTAACCGCCAGCCGTAGTGCCTTAGCTTTTGCCATTGTCTGTAAATGGGTAGTGCTAATGCCACAGTGATAGGCCCTAGCAACCAATGCAACAAAGAAGCCGCCTGTTGATACTCAGTAACCCCTGTTTCAGTTAAATAAAGGCCAGCTGACACAATCAGCGCGGTAACGACAATGGGATGCGCTAGCGGGTGACCTTTGCATTTTTTGTTCACCCAAAGGGCAATAATGTAGCCAATTATTGAAACGCTAAGCCACAATAACCCCGTTAAGCTAAATGCTTGATGTAGAGCCTCCTTCATTCTTGCTTTCCACCCTTGCTTGCCACATCTGAGCCGCTGCCGCTTTTGCTATTAAACAATTGCTGCGAAAACCAAGCGGTTATCCCTAAACTTATCGAGGTCGTTACAATAATCGCGATAGCAATGGCAAGTGCATTGGACTGAATGTCAGCCCAATAAATAGATACGCCAAGTACGGCTGGAATAAACAGTAAGGACATATGCTTCAAGGGAAAAGTAACAAAGCGCGCCGTGTGAACCTCAAGCTGAGGAAAAAGAAAAAGCATCGCGAGTAAAAGGAATAAGCCCATTAATGGCCCTGGTATAGGAAGTGCGCTCACATTAACGACAACTAGCCCAAGATAATAAGCAGCAAACACTAAAACTGCGCCCACTATCATGTTTCTTACATCTCGCACTATCGCTCCTTATTAGGCCTTGCAGGTCCTAGTACTTATTCCCAAAATTCAGTGAGTAAGTGTAACGATAAGCGAGTTAGACCACCAGCAGTACCATGGTCGTATAGTAGAATGTTGCACTGAAATGCGCTTTGACGTTCAGTCTGTCAGCCAAAACTGATAGTAATACTTGTGAGTAATCTTGAACGCTTCGCCACCTTGCATGACAACTCGCTGCTGATTGAGTTTTTGCTCCAGGTGCGCGATATGTTTTGCGTTGACCGCCACAGAGCGGTTACAGCGTTTAAAATTCTGCTCTCCCAAACGCTTAAGTAATTCACACAAGGTGGTGCGGACAACGTAGCTTTCTGATAGCGTTTGAACACACATGTAGTCACCTGCAGCTTCAATCCATTTAATCTCTGCTGGATTTAAGCAACACCAACCGTTTTCAGCGCGTATCCCTACAACATTTGGCTGAACACTTTTGTTCAATTGCTGGCGCAATGTAGCTAGAAGCGCAGGTTCAGACACCCCATATTGTTCACAAAGTCCCTTTACCAGCATATTGAATTGAAAGTCCCGTTCATAAAAATGGTACTTGGTTTTGACATGCTCTATAGCGTTTAATACTTGGGGTTCTTCAAGTGGTGATTTAACAAATCCTGACGCGTTATGAGAAAAGGCTAACAGCGCTTCTTCGTCTTTATTTCCTACTGCAAGCCAATACCGTGATGCAAGGTTTCGACTTGACTGAGAGACTGAATAGAAACCGATGGACTGAGGATATTTCTCTGCTAACGCAAGACAATGGCCTACCGATTGAGCGCCATAAACGTGACTGAATACGTCTAGCTTTTCTAGCATTTTGCAAAGTGAGTTTTGCATAGAAACAGAGTGTAAAAACACCAGTGCGATCATCTGCGATCCCTTGCAAGTGCAAGCAGTAATAGCTGTCAGTGTTATCTATCCCAGTCTTAATAAGTGATGGGATGTAGACAGCGAAAAGTAAAAATAAGCGAAAAAGGGGCTATAAGCTGCATAGCCCAATCGCCAGGGTAGAAAACTCTTCATTAGCGTTTTGCTGTTAGTACACTAGGGCTAGCATTAATGCGACGAGCAATCAGCTGTGCGTTTTTAGATGCATTATGAGTAAGTGCAAAAGTAAGCATGTCTTGCCCGTTGCACACTAATCCTTCATGGATATATCGCATTTTAAAACCCGTCGCTTTCACGGCGCGATGCAATCGCAAACGGCTATCGCTTTTTACCGCTTCACACACTGCAATTAAGTTTTTTTCTACATGCTTGGGATACGGGGCGGCATTCGCTACTGTTGCAGTAAGCGACAAGGTTATTCCTAGTAAAGCAAGTTGGGTAACACGGCGTGACATAAACATAACAAGTTCCTCTGATAATATTCGGCAACGCGGTGACTACCTCTTTTGTCCCCGCACCATTAAATTAGTGAAACTTTGTAAAATTCACGCTATAAAAACGTTAAAGCACCGCTATTTGAGACGTTGCGACAAGTACACAAAAGCTAAGGTTTAATAATCGGTCTAAACTGTTATTAGTCGTACTTAACACACACTTTGCAACATTCTTATAAATGCATACATTGCAAAGTGGAAAATCATAAGCAAATACTCTTGCCCGCCTAGCGGTGCAGACAATAATCTAATTTCTTAACACGTATTCAAGGAAGAGCCATGTTAGAGCAGCAACAGTACCACCTTATTAGAGAGCATATGCAGCCTGGTGACATCATCGCATTTGGTGGCAATAGCTTATTTTCTCGTTGGACCAAACTCACTACACGCTCTGCGGTAACGCATGTGGCAATAGTTATGCAAACGAAGATGCGCGATGAAGATTCTAATCGATATTTTAATCAAGTCATGGAAGCTACATCGTATAAAGGAAAGCGAGGGGTAATGACCAATAGACTAAGCGAGCGTGTAGCATCTTATGACGGTGATATTTGGTGGCTGCCCTTGTCTAGCGCGTCAAGAAGTATCTTTGAGCAAAATAAGCGAGACTTCTTTAACTTCATGTTTGAACAAGACGGGAAACCTTACGACGTGCTACAGCTATTCGGCTCAGCAGTGGACGCGATTGATGAACATCCCCTGTTCGGCAGCATAAGCTACAATCAAGAAGACTTTAATAGCTGGTTCTGTTCAGAGTTAATTGCTGAGGGGTTGGAGACTGCAGGTGTTGTAAGTGGCGTAAATGCATCGGAAGTCACGCCAGTGGATATCTGCCGGTTTAACATTTTCAAAAAGCGTTACGTACAGCTTAAAGGAAAAGGAAGGGTAATTGGAGGGTTCAATTCACTCAAGGCAGATAACTGGGGCCAGATTGCCTAACCCCATTAATTAAAAACACATCTACCCCAATATGGGGTAAGGTGAGTTTTAGAAAATACTGTCTTGGTGAATCTTAATAAACATGCTCGTCCCAATTTTAGAGTAATCGATTTTATACTCTTTCCCATTTAGGGTTTGTACGAACAATAATGTTTTTTCGTCGCCAAACACATCGCTAGTAGTTACATCTACTAGTTCCATGTCCATCATCTTGGCATCGCGCTTGTTTTCAGGCACTTTGCCTTCGTACTGCTTAATACCTTTATAAGTAACAAGAATTGGCGGATGTTCATCACCATTGATCACCAATAGATCTAATTTTCTTATTTTATGAATGATGGTATTTCGACCACTTGTAATGAAGGGTTTTTCAGTCATTCTCATCTCCGCGACCGCTCACCTGCTTTATAGTTATTAACAAAGAATGTAAGTGATTGAGTTTATCACGATGTTAACAATCAGCACATAAGCATTTGGTTGATATATGTGTGCAAAGTATAAACATAAATTACACAAAATGAGCAATAAATCGCTAATTTTTGCGTGTAGTGTGTGTTTTTACAAATTGCTCGTCGGTTAAACTGCGCAAAAATGCAACCAACGCCGCCTTTTCATCTTCAGAAATCGTAAAGCCTTTTATAAACGGACTGCGGTAAGGGTTAGGGCTTTCAGCCAGATTTCCCCCACGAGCATAAAACTCAATGACTTCATCAAGGGTGGCAATACTGCCATCATGCATGTAGGGCGCAGTAAGGGCTATATTGCGCAAAGTAGGTGCTCTAAACTTCCCCATGTCTTGTTTATTGTGAGTAACGCTGTAAAGCCCCATGTCCGATTCCGGATAACTGCCCTTCCCATCTTCGTTATACAGGCCAGTGTTGTGGAAAGGCTGAGCCGCAAAAGGTTGAAAACTATGCTTAGACGATTGAGTAAAGTTCAGACCTCCGTGGCAGTGAAAGCACTCAGTGCGCTCTGAAAAAAACAGATTCAAACCTTCAAGCTGCTGGGCGGTTAGTGCATCGTCATCTTGAGCGTAAGCGTAGTTATCGAAAGCACTATTAAACGACACTAAACTTCTCACGTAGCTAGCAAGCGCTTTTACGATATTATTTAAATTGGGTGTATTATCACCATAAGCCGCTTCAAACAGCGCTCGATATTCGCTGCCCTCAAAGCGCTTTAATATACGCTTTTCATTTCCCGTAACGCCCATTTCCACAGGATGTTCATTAAAAAGCGGGATCATCAGCTGCTTTTCTATACTTTCTAAATTGTTATGCGCCCAAGTGAAGGATGCATTATAAGCCACGTTTACTAGCGCTAATGCGTTACGGTTTAGCGCGTCTCCATTCGCGCCTACTGAAACCGTCTTAGGTTCAGAGAAAGCATGCTCTGGTTCATGGCAGCTGCTGCATGAAACCGTGTTGTTAGCACTTAAGCCCTTATCAAAGAAAAGCTTCTCCCCCAAAATTACGCTTTCTTCGGTCACAGGATTGTCTGCGGGAACGGGAGGCGGTGGAATATTGTGAGGCAAATTCCAAATGTAAGGCGTGGGCGATTTACTGCACGCGCCTAAAATCATTGTAACAAGAGCCATAATTGACGCCTTGAAAGCGAGCAGAGCTCGCCTTCTAGTGCAAATTAAAAGTGCCGCTACTGCCACTTAATCCAAGGCCTGTGTACTAGATTCTGAATAAGCTTTTTACAGGGTTCAACTTCAGGTGACTCAAACATGCAGCTTGGTGCTTCGTTTATATTAACTTGCGCGACAATGTTAGACACCGAAACTTCCAGATCTAAATCGGTATCAAGTTGCGTCATTGGTAAAATAAATTCCACGCGGTTAGTGAAAGCACAAGATTTTTCAGGAGCTCTTACCGCTGATTCAGAGTCGCACCCCACGCTACCTAAATGATAAGACCATTTGCGTGTATCTTCTGAGCCTTTAGACACATCCAGTCTCAAAAACTTGTGACCGTTTTGCCAGCTCCAAAACATTGTACTGTCATTCAATGGCGAAGGCTGTGTAAGCGGGTTAGCGTGATTATCGTCGAAGGGAAGACCCATAGTGAAGCGCAAGTTTGTGGACAGCTTTAATAGCTCTTCTGATACATCCAACACAATTTTACTATTGGCATCTTCTGGATTATTGCACTTGTTGTGAAACTTCAGTAACGCTACGTTTGGCGTCTGCCACTGTGTTTGCTTAAACTTAACCCGCTGCCATTTCCCATCAATCCGTATTTCTGGCTTGCTAAGGTAAAAGCCAAAATAATCAATATTCCAACGCTGTTGCCCAATGCTCATTATCATCGGGCAAGCACCTGTATCGACTCCAACCAACTTAAACGGGATTTCACCTGGCTCCCGTCCTTTGAGATTTATTACGTCACATCCAGCTAACGACACTAAGACGGCCAAGAGTAACGAAGGCATGACACTCATGCGAAAAGGCTTTTTCATTTACGTATGTACTTCCTTTGGATATCTGGTAGTTTTTTAAACAAACCACTATTTTCTATTTTTACACTTGCACGGACGACAAGATGAATACATTACCATTAACGCTCATAGTGCTGCTTTTTGCATTTATGAGTCAAGGTGCACTGGCACACACCGACCACGACAAAGCGCGATTCGTTGCCGAAGACGGCGTGGATGCAGGCAAGTGTGACAACCGTTTCCGGCCGTGTAAAACACTAACTTATGCCGCTCGACAGGCCAATAAAGGCGACAAGATTCTGGTTGCAGAAGGTCAGTATCATTTCGACAACGCTCAACATGCACAAGTTCTAAACGACAGGCTTTTACCCGTATTAGGGGGTTTTTCCCGAAAAGATCATTACCAGGCGCAAAAGCCAGCGTTGCATAAAACCACGTTGATTAACGTACCTGCGTATTTATCAGAAGCGCTTTATGAAAGAGGTTTCGACAGTATTGCTGACGGGAAGGCCGCGACTTCGCTTGAAACTCAGGCATCATCGCACATGGAATTAAGTACCGAAGTCAGTGCAAATGAGACATGCACTAATGGAACGGCCGCCGACTTCCCATGCAGCAATATCGATTTGCTCTCTCATGTACCTGTTAACGTATTATCGTCGGTATCAAATGGTGCTAATGATATTTGGGGGCACGTTGATTTAAACAACCACCGAGAATATGCCATTATCGGTATGCAGGCCAGCATTGCAGTTGTAGATGTAACAGAGCCAGCAGCGCCTGTAGTAGTAGGTGAAATTATTGGGCAAAGTACGACATGGCGCGACTTAAAAGTTTATCAGTACTTCGATAGTGCGGCAGGGCGTTTTAAAGCGTACGCCTATGCCAGCGCCGACAGCGTAACCGAAGGGTTTACTATCATAAACCTTAACGACCTTCCCAATAGCATTAGTTTAACGAAGCGCAACACTGACAATAACCGTGCGCACAACATTTACATCTCTAACGTAGACTTCACCCTTAATACCCCGTTGAATGACGCAGTGCCTCAATTGCATTTGGTTGGGCAAGACAGTAACGGCGGCGCCTTTCGTTCATACGCGCTAACCTCCCCACAAACACCAACGGCATCATACATACCAAGCGGACTCACACGTGCCGATTATACGCACGATGCGTCATCTATGCGCGTTACAGACGCAAGAGCGCAAACTGACTGTGTGAATGCTACGGCTAATGGGTGTACGGTTATGCTTGACTTCAATGAAGATGCAATGCGCCTTTGGGATCACACGAACACAAACAGTGCCACTGAACTAAGTCGTGTAAGTTACAACGAAGTTGCCTATACCCACAGCGGTTGGTTTAGCGAAGACAAGCAGTACGCCTTTGTACACGATGAATTGGACGAGAGAAACTTCAACTTAAACACCCGGGTTATAATTTTTGATATTTCATCACTCACAACACCTGTACTCGCCAGCATTTGGAGCAGTGACAACGGCACTATCGATCACAACGGCTACGTGAGAGGAAACCGCTATTATATGTCTAACTATGAGCGTGGCTTAACGGTATTAGACATTTCAGACCCTACTGCACCTGTGGAAGCAGGCTTCTTCGACACCTACCCTGCTTTTAATAGCACCAACTTTAATGGTGCGTGGGGCGTCTACCCGTTTCTACCTAGCGGTAATATTTTGGTTAGCGATATTCAGCGCGGTTTGTTTGTATTAAAAGACAATACTTTAAGCGCAACAACAGTCGCGGCCTTCTCTCAGGCTAATTATGAAACGGATGCTGATACAAGCTTAAGCCTTCCTGTTAATAAGACAGGTACCGGGGCTATGACAGTTGCGTATGAAGTAATAGCGGGTTCAGCCACCAGCAGCGATGTAATGTTAGCGTCTGGAGAACTCAGTTGGGGTGCATCTGAAACACAGGCTAAAAATATTACGTTAAGCGTTAGTGCTAATGAAGATACCGAAAGCAATGAGGTATTTTTCGTCAGACTATTTAACCCGCAAGGAGGAGGTATCGCCTCTGGTAGCGGCTATGCTCAAGTCACGATTAACGGTGCTGCCCAACAAGGAAAAATTGAATTAAGCGCTGGCGAACTCGCTGTTTTAGAGACCGACTCTGAATTTGCGTTAAACATTGTTCGCCAAGGTGGAAGTGAAGGCGAAGTGAGTGTGGACTATTCACTGGAAAGCGGTACAGCAGTGAGCGATGAAGACTTTGTCAGTCAAAGCGGCACGCTAACTTGGAGCGACGGCGATACCAGTTCGAAGACCGTAAATATTACGCTTATCAACGATAGTATCGAAGAAGACAACGAACAATTTCGTTTAGTACTTGCTGCACAAGACACCTATCTTCTAGGTGGTGTGGTAGAAACGCTGATTACAATAAAAGACGATGAGAGCAATCAGGCTCCCGTGGTAAACGCAGGAACAGATGTTGAAACCGATGTAAGAGCCAGCGTTGAATTAACCGGGAGCGCCCAAGACCCCGAAGGCGCGTTAACAAGCGTAGTGTGGACGCAAACCGCTGGCGACACGGTTACCATCAGAAATGCAGATACATTGACCATGTCTTTTACTGCCCCATCATCACAAAGCAATTTAACCTTTTCGTTAACCGCAACAGATGAGTTTGGTATCAGCACCAGCGACACCGTTACTGTTACCGTAAACGAAAGTGTAGTGAGCTTGCCAACGGATACTAATTCAAGTAGCTCTGGTGGAGGCGGTTCTACGACTCTGTTAACCATGTTGGGCTTGGTGTTAGCGCTTGGATGGCGCCGTGTTAAATTGCCGAACAAGGCAGTAAAACTACAGCTTAGTGAACAAAAATAAAGCAAACAAATCACAAAGCCACCAGCGAGGCGTGACAAGGCAAATAAAACTGCTTATACTTGCGCTCACTTGTGGTTGTTATGCATAGCAATTTGCAATAAAAAACTGCACAGCACATCTCAAAATGGCCCCATAGCTCAGTTGGTTAGAGCATCCGACTCATAATCGGCAGGTCCCCTGTTCAAGTCAGGGTGGGGCCACCATTTTTTCTGACTCTACGGCTCTACCCCATAAACGGGGGATCAGCATTCATCTTA